>JALHUQ010000169.1 GCA_022866645.1 Woeseiaceae bacterium
GAATTCAAGTTCCAGCGCCCCTATGGCAGTTACGTCATGGAAAACGTGCTTTTCAAGATTTCCTATCCTGCGGAATTCCACTCGCAGACCGCAGTCGAAGCGGGCATGACGTTGCATCCGCAGGTGAAGAGCCGCATCGATGAGATCGAGAAAGTCGTCATCGAAACGCAGGAAGCCGGCGTTCGCATCATCGACAAGACAGGTCCGCTCGATAACCCGGCCGATCGCGATCACTGCATCCAGTATATGGTTGCCGTGCCTCTTATCTTCGGACGCCTGACGGCTGCCGACTATGAGGACAATGTCGCCAGCGATCCGCGAATTGATGAACTGCGCGAGAAGATGGAAGTCAGAGAGAACGAACAGTACACAAAAGACTACTTCGATCCGGCCTTGCGCTACATCGGCAACTCGGTACAGGTATTCTTCAAGGACGGCACCAGTACCGAGTGCGTCGCGGTTGATTTCCCTATCGGTCATCGTGAACGACGTGCGGAGGGCATTCCGGTTCTAAAGCGAAAGTTCGTCGATAGCGTGTCACCAAAACTGGCGGCCAAACAATGGGATAAGCTCAATGCACTGTGTATGGATCAAGAGAAGCTCGCCGCAACAGCGGTTGATGATTTCATGGCGCTGCTGGTCGCGTAGGGCTAACGTTCTGTTCATTCAACAGCATCTGGTTGACGATTGACGACAGGAATAAAAGCGGCCCTGAAGAGTCTCGGACTGTCCTTCCCCGACGGTACTGCGGAAAAGCTCGGTACACTGATCGACGAGCTCGACAGGTGGAATCGCAAAGTTAATCTGACCGCGATCCGCGATCGCAACGACATGATTACCTCACACCTGCTCGACAGCCTGGTTGTGGCGCCCTTGCTCGAGGGCGAGAGTGTTCTCGACGTCGGCACGGGCCCCGGTTTTCCGGGGCTGCCGCTCGCGATTGTTCAGCCGGAACGCCAGTTCACATTGCTCGACAGCAATTTGAAGAAGATCATGTTCGTCCAGCACGCGGCGGGATTACTTGGTTTGGACAACGTTTCAGCCCAGAGAGCCCGGGGGGAGGACTATGCACCCGGCCATGGCTTTGATACCGTGATTGCCCGGGCGCTGGCAGCATTGCCGCGACTCGTGGAGATTGCCGGGCACCACGTAGGAGAGGACGGGGTGTTTATAGCGATGAAAGGTCGCTATCCGGGAGAAGAACTCGAACAGTTAGAAAAACTGGAATCACCGTGGAGTCACACAGTAACGGAGCTTGATGTGCCGGGCCTTGAGAGGGGATCGCGGCACGCCGTGTTGTTGAGACGTTAGAGACTTAGGTAAGCAGGATCCAATGACGCGAATCATAGCCGTAGCAAACCAGAAAGGCGGGGTCGGAAAAACTACGACCTGCGTCAATCTGGCGGCATCGTTGGCGGCGACGCAGCGACGTGTACTGCTGGTCGACATGGATCCGCAGGGCAACGCGACCATGGGCTGCGGCATCAACAAGATGGAGGTCGAGAACTCGGCCTGTGAGGTTTTGTTGGGCGAGGCGACGGCGGCCGATACAATCATCTCAGCCCCTCAGGGCGGCTTTGCCGTTCTTCCGGGCAACGAGGACCTGACGCTGGCCGAAGTTAAACTGCTGCAGGAAATCGGTCGCGAGATGAAACTCAAAAAGGCTCTGAGCCCTGTCGTTGGCCTTTATGACTTTATTTTGATCGACTGCCCACCCTCGATGAGCATGTTGACGGTCAACGCACTGACGGCGGCCGACGGCGTTCTGATTCCAATGCAGTGCGAGTATTACGCGCTCGAGGGACTAAGTTCATTGTTGCGCACCATTGAAAAAATTCGCGATTCTGTCAATCCGAAACTCGAGATGTACGGTATTTTGCGTACCATGTTCGACCCGCGCATCAATCTTTCAAACGAAGTATCAATGCAGCTCATCGAACATTTCGATAGAAAAGTATTCCGCACCGTGGTGCCACGCAACGTTCGTCTGGCCGAGGCGCCGAGTTTCGGTTTGCCGGTGTTGCTGCACGATCGCGCGTCGCGCGGTGCTATCGCCTATCTGGCACTGGCCGGCGAAGTCCTGCGACGTGAAGACGATCGCATGGCAGAGGCCGTGTAGGAACAAACAATGTCACCGAAGAAAAGACTAGGCCGCGGCCTTGACGCACTGCTGAGCAAACCGATGGTCGCCGTTTCAAGGCCCGACTCGACGCAGGTCAGTAACGAAGGATTCAAGAACATTCCGGTAGAACACCTGCAGCGCGGTCAATATCAGCCGCGCGTCGATATGCGGCAGGATTCGCTTGAAGAGCTGGCCGAGTCCATCAAGGCGCAAGGGGTCGTTCAGCCCATCGTTGCACGACCCATCAGCAAGAAGGACGGCGTGCAGCGCTACGAGATTATCGCAGGCGAACGCCGCTGGCGGGCAGCGCAAATGGCAGGGCTTGCTGATATTCCGGCCGTTGTTCGTGATGTACCGGACGAGTCGGCCATTGCGATGTCTCTCATCGAGAACATTCAGCGCGAAAATCTGAATCCGCTTGAGGAGGCACGAGCACTCGATCGCTTGATACGCGAGTTTGATCTCACGCATGCTGAGGCGGCAAAAGCGGTAGGCCGATCCCGCGCCTCCGTCAGTAATCTGCTTCGGCTGCAGGACCTGTCCGACAAGGTGAAACCATTGCTGGAGGAGCGACAGCTGGAAATGGGACACGCTCGTGCATTGCTGGCGATTTCAAATCCCGTGCAGCAGCTGGATGCTGCGCGCCAGATTATTAAGAAGAGCCTGTCGGTTCGCGAAACCGAAAAACTCATCAGACGTATCCTGGGTGGTCCGGCCGCAACGCCCGCGAAGAAAACGCACGCCCAGAACGCGGACATTCGACGTCTCGAAATAGAAATCTCAGAAAAACTCGGCGCGAAGGTCAGCGTTGATCATACTGCCAAGGGTGCCGGTCAGAGTGTCATCAAGTACAACAGCCTCGATGAGCTCGACGGCATACTGAAACACATCCGCTAATCGCTCTATGCAACTTCCTCGGTCGCCGCGGCGTCTTTGGCGGAATAGACGCGCCGGATAATGCTCGGAATGACCGCCTCCGATATCAGGAAGCCCTGCATCTTGTCGCACTCGATCGTTTTCAGAAACTCAAACGTATCCCGATCCTCGACGCCCTCGGCACAGACGGACATGCCGAGATTATGTGCAAGCCCGGTAACCGCAGCTAACACGGCCAGAGCGATTCGATCTTTCTGCGCATGCCGCAGCGCGGATGCGTGGATCTTGATTTCATCGAACGGCATTCTCTCAAACGTACTAAGTGACGAGGACGCCACCCGAAAATCGTCGAGACAAATTCGGAAACCCTTTTTGCGCAGGGACTTAAGCATCTGCACATGGGGCGCGTCGGGATTGGTGAGGTCCTGCTCAATCACCTCAAAAGTAAATCTCGCGCATTCCAGCCCGGCTTTCTTAACAATCGCCGCATAATTCTCTGCCAGCATCGGATCGCCGAGTTGGCTGGAGGCGAGGTTGATGCATGAATTCAGCTGTATGCCGCTCTCCTGCCAGGCGACCAGCTGCCGCGTGGCATCGTGAAGTACGTACTCGCTGAGCTTGCCCATCAGACCAAAGGCCTCTGTTTCCGGCAGAAACTCCAGCGGCCCCATGAGTCCGTGTTCGGGGTGATTCCAGCGCAGCAGCGCTTCGGCTTCGCGCGTTAGCCACTCGGTGCCGGCGGTGCGCTCAACTTTCGGCTGATAACGCAGCACAAATTGCCGATGCTCGAGAGCATTTTCGACATCCTGACGCGAAACCCGGAGCATGCGACGGCGACAACGTCGCGCCGAGCCGCTCAGCCGATCAAAAGTGAAATCCTTGCCGACCCATTCGATGTTGTCAAAGTTCGAAAGTTGATCGACGAGCTCCGCCTGTTTGCTGCTGCGCAGCGACGCCCGGTCTGCCGCGACGATGACGGCGAATGAAACGCGGTCCTTGGCGGCCTTCAGCGCGTGAATAGTATCCTCGCGCACATCGAATTCGGTTAATAGCACGATGCGTCGTGATTGGCCCGTCAGCAGCGCAGCGAAAGTTGAGGTTTTCGCGAAAAAACTCAGCGTGAAGCTCATTTCCCGGACGACGTCACTCAACGCCTGATTCGAGCGAATAGTTTCACTTGCAATTAATAACATCAGGGACGCGACCTCGTGGATATCGGTCATTTATACCCGTTCCGCCGGGCCTCCAATGTGTTCCGCGTCGCAATGCGGGGAATTCGCGGGAACCCCTTAAAATCTGCGGAGTTGTGTCCTTAAAAGGACGCCAAAAACCGGTCTTTGTGTTGCCATGCTTAGGGCCTGCCCCTATAATGCGCACGCTCAGCAAGGCCCGCCTGGACAAAAACCACACGCGCCACCCACCACCGGTACTGCCGTTGGAAGTGGCGTTTTTAGTGCCGGAGGCATAGAGAAATGGACCTCACTATTCCCCGGGTATTGATGTGGCAGTTTTTGACCGGCATGGCCTTGGCCGCGGTTCTCTGGGGCGTTTTTGACGGGGTGGTCGGCTACTCGGCGGTGCTGGGAAGTCTGATCTGCCTGATCCCGAACGCTTTTTTGGCGCTAAGGCTGGTGGTACCGCGCAGGGATCCGGGCGCAGCGGCTCTGATCAATGCAGCCTGGATAGGCGAAATAGGAAAACTGGCGTTGACCGTGCTGTTTTTCACACTGGTGTTTACGTTGGTCAGGCCGCTCTCGGCAGCGGCGCTTTTTGCAGGATTTATTGCGACGCAGCTCGTGACCCTGTCGGGGTTGTTGATGCGTAGCGAACAAGAAATGGATACGAGAAACAGCAATGGCAGCTGAAAGCGGGCACGGCCCACTCACTTCTGACGCATACATCCAACATCATTTGCAAAACCTGCAGGTCTGCAAGGCCGAGTCGGGTGAGTGGGTGTGGAATCATTGTTCCGGAAACTTCTGGGCAGTGAATGTTGACTCCATGTTCTGGTCAGTGCTGTTAGGCCTGATCTTTGTGCTCATGTTTCGTGGCACCGCCAAGAAAACCTCAGCGGACAAGCCGGGCAGGATGCAAGCCTTCGTCGAGATTGTTGTTGAATTGGTGAACGGCAGTGTCAAGGACACTTTTCATGGCAAGAGCCGCCTGATAGCGCCGCTCGCGTTGACGATCTTCGTCTGGGTCTTCCTGATGAATCTCATGGATCTGGTGCCGGTGGACTGGATACCGATGGCAGCTGGCGCTGCGGGCGTACCGTTTATGAAGGTCGTACCGACGACCGACGTCAACGTGACCTTCGGCATGTCAATCGCCGTATTCTTTCTGATTATTTTTTACACCATCAGGAACAAGGGCGTCATCGGCTTCATTAAAGAGCTGACCCTGCATCCGATTGCACCGTCATTCAAAGGGCCCGCGATTATTGCCGCGCCTCTGATTATCGCGTTCAATTTCATTCTGGAGTCCGTGTCGCTACTGGCGAAGCCCCTCTCATTGTCGTTGCGCCTGTTTGGCAACATGTTTGCCGGTGAGCTGATCTTCATTTTGATAGCGCTTCTGGGTATCTGGCAGTTGCCGCTGCACTTTGGTTGGGCCGTTTTTCACGTCCTGATTGTGACCTTGCAGGCCTTTATTTTCATGATGCTGACCATAGTGTATTTAAGCTTGGCGTCGGAATCGCATTAATCGATTTATATTTTGTATTCAACAAGTTAGAACTGATCCTCTGTAGGAGATTTTGATGGAAACTGTTATTGGCTTTACGGCGATTGCTGTCGCACTTTTGATTGGCCTCGGCGCACTCGGCGTAGGTATTGGCATGGGCTTGCTCGGTGGTCGCTTTCTCGAAGGCGCTGCACGTCAACCGGAACTCGCACCGATGTTGCAGACGAAGATGTTCCTCGTCGTCGCTCTGCTTGATGCTGTCGCGATGATCGGCGTTGGTATCGGCTTGTACTTCGCCTTTGCGAATCCGTTCGTTGGTCAGTTGCTAGCAGCCCAAGCGGCTGTTGGCGGCTAAAAAAGCCCGACGAAACTCGGTATCTGCGTCGCCGCTCGCGGCGCAGTCGAAACTCGTACTAGGAGTATCCAGTGGATATCAATATGACTCTCATCGGCCAGACGATCGCTATGATCATCTTTGTCTGGTTTTGTATGAAATTCATCTGGCCGCCGATTCTGAACGCAATCGAAGAGCGCCAAAAGCAGATCGAAGAAGGTCTTGCTGCTGCGGACAAGGGACAACAGTCGCTTGTACGAGCGGCAGCTGAAGCCGACGAAGTTGTGGCGGAAGCGCGCAAGCAAGCAACCGGCATACTTGCTCAGGCGCACGCTCGTGCAAACGAGATCGTTGCGGACGGCAAGTCCGATGGTGTCAAAGAACGTGAGCGCCAGCTCAGTGCTGCGAAAGCTGAGATTGAACAGGAAGCAAACCGCGCACGCGAAGAGCTTCGTGGTCAGGTGTCGGCAATTGCGATTGCGAGTGCAGAGAAAATTCTGATGCGCGAAATCGACAGCAAGGCGCATGACGACATCCTGGGCAAGCTGG
This sequence comes from Woeseiaceae bacterium, assembly GCA_022866645.1. GTDB lineage: Bacteria > Pseudomonadota > Gammaproteobacteria > Steroidobacterales > Woeseiaceae > UBA1847. The sequence goes on from JALHUQ010000169.1 coordinate 6,564, forward strand.
CGCAGGAACTCTAGAGAAGCATGGCTGACAACAACACAGTAGCGCGACCCTACGCGACAGCAGCTTTTGATCTGGCGAACGAGGCAGGCGTGCTCGGCGCGTGGTCGGAGTCCCTGATTATTGCGGGACAGCTGCTGGCCGATAAGGGTCTCGTCGAGTACCTTGGCAGTCCCGGGTTCGACGACGCACAGCGACTCGAGTTCTTAACGGGCCTGTTTGCGAAAGCCGGCGCAAAGTTACTCGCCGGTAAAGATGTGCACGGAACGAACTTCGTGAAAGTGTTGCTGGAAAACGGCCGAGTTGCTGTGTTGCCGGAAATTTCAACGCATTTCGAGGCGCTGAAAGCAAAAGTCGAGAACACCGTGGACGCGACAGTGACGTCGGCAACCGAGCTCAGCAAGAAACAGATAGCCGAAATAGCGACGGCGCTGAAAACACGACTCGGACGCGAGGTTCGAATCGAAACCGCAATAGACAAAAGCCTCATCGGTGGTGCAGTTATTCGTGCCGGCGATGTCGTTATCGATGGATCACTGCGCGCAAGGCTCGAGGGCCTCGCAACCGCACTGCTTAATTAGTGGGGTCGGACCCGCTTCGGGTTCGATACCTATATATAGAGGATTAACAAATGGCACTTAAAGCTTCTGAAATCAGCACGCTGATTAAAGAGCGTATCGAGAACTTCGAAGCATCCGCGGAAGCGCGCGATGTTGGTACCGTCATCGCGGTTACTGACGGCATCGTTCGCATCCATGGCCTTGCCGACGCACGTTACGGCGAAATGCTTGAGTTCCCGCAGAACACTTTCGGCATGGCCCTGAACCTCGAGCAGGACTCGGTCGGCGCGGTCGTCCTCGGTGACTACAAACACATTACGGAAGGCGACACCGTCAAGACGACGGGCCGCATTCTCGAAGTGCCAATAGGCGAAGCACTGCTGGGTCGCGTTGTTGATGCGCTTGGCAGACCGCTGGACGGCAAGGGGCCGATCAATACAACCCTGACTGCACCGATCGAAAAAGTTGCGCCGGGCGTCATCGAGCGTCAGTCAGTCAGCCAGCCGGTACAAACCGGCCTGAAGTCGATTGATGCGATGGTGCCGATCGGTCGCGGCCAGCGCGAGTTGATCATTGGTGATCGCCAGACCGGCAAGACCGCTGTTGCGATTGACACGATCATCAACCAGCGCGGCACTGGCATTAAGTGCATCTACGTCGCCATCGGTCAGAAAACCTCGTCGATCGCGGGCATAGTAAGAAAGCTGGAGGAAGAAGGCGCGCTCGCACACACCATTATTGTGGCTGCCGCGGCTGCCGACAGTCCCGCGATGCAATACATCGCGCCGTACGCCGGTACATCGATGGGTGAGTACTTCCGCGATAAAGGCGAAGACGCACTGATCGTATTCGATGATTTGACGAAGCAGGCCTGGGCCTATCGTCAGGTGTCGTTATTGTTGCGTCGTCCTCCAGGTCGCGAAGCCTACCCCGGCGACATTTTCTATCTGCATTCCCGGTTGCTCGAACGTGCATCACGCGTCAACGCTGAGTACATCGAGAAGATTACGGATGGCAAGGTAAAAGGAAAGACCGGTTCGTTGACAGCGTTGCCGATTATCGAAACGCAGGGCGGTGACGTATCTGCTTTCGTACCGACCAACGTAATTTCGATTACCGACGGCCAGATCTTCCTGGAGTCCGACCTCTTTAACGCAGGTATCCGCCCCGCTATTAACGCAGGACTTTCGGTGTCTCGCGTGGGTGGTGCGGCACAGACGAAGATCATCAAAAAGCTCGGCGGCGGTGTACGTCTTGCGCTCGCGCAGTATCGAGAGCTTGCGGCGTTCGCACAGTTTGCATCCGATCTCGACGCAGCAACGCGCGCCCAGCTCGAACGTGGTGCACGTGCGACCGAGCTTATGAAGCAGAAGCAGTATTCGCCTTTGTCGGTTGCCGAGATGGCGCTGTCGTTGTACGCGGTCAACGAGGGTTACATCGATAAGGTTCCCGTCAAAAAGGTCGTTGCTTACGAAGAAGCATTACATGACTTCGCTCGTGCGAATCATGGGGATGTGCTTGAGTCGATCAACAAGAGCGGCGATTACAATGACGCAGTCGCGGCGAGCCTCAAGGCTATTTGCGTAGCCTTCGCTGAGAAAGGGGCGTACTAAGTCGTGGCAGGTGAAAAGGAAATACGCTCGAAGATCGCTTCTGTAAAGAACATGCAGAAGATCACGAGCGCGATGGAAAAGGTCGCCGCGAGCAAGATTCGCAAGGCGCAGAGGCAGATGGAAGCATCGCGCCCCTACGCTGAACGGATCCGCCGCGTCGTTGGCCATCTGGCGCATGCCAATCCTGATTACAAACATCCGTATTTGACCGAGCGCGAGGTCAGGCGCGTAGGTTACATCGTGATCTCTACAGACCGTGGCTTGTGTGGTGGCCTCAACGCCAACCTGTTCAAGTGCATGATTGGCGAGATCGGTAAATGGCAGGACGAGAATGTCCAGGTTGATCTTTCACTGGTTGGTGCAAAGGCAGTCGCATTTTTCCGGCGCATGGGTGGCACAGTGCTCGGCACCGCGACACACCTCGGCGACAAGCCCAGCGTGAATGAGTTGATAGGTTCGATCAAAGTCATGTTGGACGCCTACAGCGACGGGAAAATCGATCGTCTGTTCCTGGTGCACAACCAGTTCGTCAATTCGATGACGCAGACGCCGGAAGTTACGCAGTTGCTTCCGGCTAGCGGTATTGGTAGTGACGACGAAGATCTGCAGGCTCACTGGGACTACATTTACGAGCCCGACGCCGGCGAATTGCTCGATGACGTATTGATGCGTTACATCGAGTCACAGGTTTATCGTGGCGCGGTTGAAAACTTCGCCTGCGAAATGGCAGCGAAGATGATGGCGATGAAGTCGGCAACGGATAACGCCGGTGACATCATTGACGGGTTGCAGCTGAAGTACAACAAAGCCCGGCAAGCATCAATCACACAAGAAATTTCAGAAATTGTCGGTGGCGCAGCCGCCGTATCAGGGTAAGGATATAGTATGAGCACCGGAACTACTGTGCAGGTTATTGGCGCTGTTGTGGACGTTCAGTTCCCGGCGGGTCAAATCCCGAAAATTTATGACGCGTTGATTATCGACGATGCAGCAATCACGCTCGAAGTTCAGCAGCAGCTGGGCGACGGCGTTGTGCGCACTATCGCGATGGGCTCTTCCGAGGGCTTGAAGCGCGGCATGTCGGTTACCGATACGGGTAGTCCGATCACGGTTCCCGTCGGCACGAAAACGCTGGGTCGAATCATGGACGTGCTCGGCAGGCCTATCGACAACGCTGGCCCAATCGGCGAAGAAAAGCGCATGCCGATACACCGCGCGCCTCCTTCATACGAAGAACAGGCAGCGACCACCGAGCTTCTCGAAACGGGTATCAAGGTTGTCGACCTGATCATGCCGATTTCCAAGGGCGGTAAGGTGGGTCTGTTTGGTGGTGCAGGCGTAGGCAAGACCGTGACGTTGATGGAGCTCATCAACAATATCGCCAAAGAGCACGGTGGTTATTCAGTGTTCGCGGGCGTTGGCGAACGTACTCGTGAAGGTAATGACTTCTATCACGAGATGACCGAATCCGGCGTTATCGACAAGGTGTCACTGGTCTACGGTCAGATGAACGAGCCTCCTGGTAACCGACTGCGCGTAGCGCTGACAGGATTGACGATGGCTGAAGCGTTTCGCGACGAAGGTCGAGACGTATTGATGTTCATCGATAACATCTACCGATACACCCTGGCCGGAACCGAAGTATCAGCACTGCTCGGACGCATGCCATCAGCGGTGGGCTATCAGCCAACACTGGCTGAGGAAATGGGTATTCTTCAGGAACGCATCGCTTCGACGAAGACCGGTTCTATCACGTCATTCCAGGCCGTTTACGTTCCGGCCGATGACTTGACCGATCCGTCCCCGGCAACCAC
>JALHUQ010000170.1 GCA_022866645.1 Woeseiaceae bacterium
GGGCAGAGTCGTGCTTATGGCCTGATGCTACAATCCGCAGCTGCGCGTAAGGCTGGCAACCACGTGGAGGCGATCGATCTTCTTCGTAGTGCGGTCGACCTTGCTGATTTGTGGCTCGTTCGATTCGAACTCGGCCGCGCCTATCTTGAAGCTGAATTATACGCCGAGGCCCTTGGTGAATTCCTGACCTGCGAGGAGCGACGGGGGGAAGCCGCCGCGGTGTTCCTAGATGACATGCCTAGCTATCGATACTTGGCAACACTGCCGTAGTGGACCGCCCGTGCGCAACAAGCGCTCGGCATGAACTCGGCGGCAATCGTCGCCTACGAAACTTTCCTGTCGCTCCGGCCAGAAGGCGGTCCGCTGGCGGACGATGCCCGCCAGCGGATGACGCAGTAGCTTTCTATTTCAGTCTGACACAGGCCGTCGCTTCCGGATCGATCTCGCCCGGTGGCGAAATGACCAGCAGTACGTTTTTGTTCTTTAGATCTGGCGTTTTCCAGCTGAACTGCCAGGTCATTGACGAAGCGGAGTAGCGTTTATCGCTGTTGCCGGCATCATCCCCGAGCACATTCATGTTGGCCATGTTGGAACAGCTCGTGTCAGTCGAATCAAATGGGCCAAACCAGCGGACCTTCGGATCGATCAAGCCACTGTCAATGATGGCGCCGCCATTCAGGTACTGCCAGTCGATCGGAATAGTGCTGCCAGCTTGTGCCGGTTTATTCGACAGGATCAGGTTAATGTCGTACGGGAAGACGATGATCAGCGTGAAGGATAGGGTGGTCGAGTTCGGATCACCCTGCGCATTGGGGCCATCGTCACTCGCCGTGCAGGAAATCACGTACGTGTCGATGCTGAACGTGCCGCTCGGTGGCGTGCAGACGATATCGACACTGGTGTCGACAATGTCCGTCGCCGTAATCGACGCGTCGCCGACGCCGTCGCCGTTCGTGTCAAAGATCGCACCAAAGAGGTCGACCGTTGCTATGCCCGTTGTCGCGTCAGCCTTCACTGTCGCAGTGCCATCGCCCGGAATCGTCAGGACCGGTGGGACCTCGTCAACGATATCGACGACGACAGTGACGGAAATCGTCGTCGTAACGCCATCGACCGAGCATTCAACGCTGTAGTCACCCGGGGCGAGCAGCGCGGGCAGCGGAATCGGCGGCGTGCCGTCGAGAGGCAGAGGCGTCGCGACGCATTTCGGGTATATCGTCTGGCCACGGTCCGTCGCAACGAGGCCGCGGTCGCCGACGAGGTCGACGTCAGCACCGCCGGCCGTGTTGGCGTCGAACGTAAACACGGTGCCGTCCACGACGCTGAATACGGGTTCGGTCGTATCTACAATAAGGATCGAGAAGCTTATCGTCCCGCTCGTATTAAATCCGTCGAACGCCGAGCACACAACGCTCGTCGGCCCTTCGTCGAGTGTTGCCCCGGACGCCGGGGAGCAGGTGATCGCCGGGTTAGCATTGACCGCATCCGATACGACCGGTGTAAAGGTTATCGCCGCGCCGGCAGGTGGCGGCAGGTTGGCTTCGACCGTGACACTGTTCGTCCCGCTATCCAGCAGGTACGTCACGTCCGAATCGTTTGCGTCACGCGCCAGCACGGTCACGGTCGCCGGCGCCGAGATGGAAGGCGCCGTCTGGTCGGTAACAGAGATCGTGAACGATGACTCAGGGCTAGTGTTGGTGCCGTCGGTCGCAGTACAGCTGACCGGCGTATCGCCGAGCGGGAATTCGAAGCCTGGTGCCGGCATGCAGGTGACTACCGGGTCGGCGTTCACAGCATCCATCGCGCGCGGCAGGGCGTAATCGATGATCTTGCCATTTGCATTGTCGGCATCGAACGGACCGAGATTCGGCAACGGATTGACGTCGAACTCCGGTGCCTTCGTGTCGACGACGATCACGTCAAAATTCGCGATCGTCGAGTTCGACGCGGAATCTTCGGCAAAGCAGCTGACGGTATTCGATCCCAGCGCGAACGTCGTGCCCGAGGCAGGCAAGCACTCCAGCGTTGGAGCAGAGTCAACATTGTCCGTTGCCGTTGCCGTGTAAGTGACGGCGGCTCCGTTGGGACCGGTGGCTTCAAGGCTGGAATCGATCGTGAAGCTGATGGCCGGTCCTGTCCTGTCTTCCAGGATCTTTTCGTTACCGTTATTCAGGCAGTCCGGTGAGTTCGGATTCTGGCTATTAATAATCGCATCCCCGGTTTTGCAGGCATGCGCGCTGGCGCCGAAAGTGATCATCTGCCGCGGACCAAAGTCCTCGCATGATTCACCGCCGCCGCCTTCTTCGCAGGCCTGGCGGGCCGTCTGCAGGTCGAGCAACATCTGTTTGGCGTCACCGACTGCCCATATGCGCACGGTTACCGCAACGTCCTTGTCCGGTTGTCCGAAAAACGACAGCTCGCCTGCGTACGGATCTTGATTCGTGGTCGAGAAAGTTGTGGGCAGCGTGACCGAAGCCAGGTTATCCGCGTCAAGATCGGTATAAGCGATGATTTGCTGGTCCGCAATTGGTTGCGTGTAACAGTCGACCGCCGTCGCGTAAACATTAGGTGTCCAGGCGATCAGCTGCACCGCAGTCTCATTCGGATCGAGACCGCTCAACGCAATGTCTGCAGAATAGGTGGTGGTCACGTTGGCATCGGCATTCACCGGGTAGGTGACGTCCTGGTACACGAGCGATTGCGGTTCAGTCTCTGCGGTATCTCCGATAAGCGTCCCGGACTGGAAGGTTGGCGTCTGGAAGGTCGGTGTTTGCAGCGTCGGTGTCTGGAAAGTAGGCGTCTGGAATGTTGGCGTCTGGAATGTTGGCGTTTGAAAGGTCGGTGTCTGGAAAGTAGGCGTCTGGAACGTCGGCGTTTGGAACGTCGGTGTTTGGAACGTGGGTGTCTGCAGCGTCGGTGTTTGGAGAGTCGGTGTCTGGAAGGTCGGCGCCTGCAAAACGGCCGTCTGAAGTACCGGGGCCGCGAAAGCAATGTCATGAGTTTCATTGACATTGACATCGTCACAAACTGGATCGTCCGGGTTCTCCTGACAGAACACCGGATCGAAAAGGTCACCATCGCTTAGTTGAACGCTGCTCACCAACGGGCCTTTCGGCCCAGTACGTAGTATCGGGCAGGCGCCTTCGTAGGCATTGATAGTGACGACGGACTCACCGTTATTCGTTGTCACAAACGCGGCGCGCGAAGCGCTGGATCCGGCAGGAACTTCAACGTCCAGAAAGTCGACCTCGTCACCCCGCATGAACGGGGCAAACGACGGCAATTGATAAAACGACGCGAGCCCGCTGCCTTCGACAGGTGGCGTGCCGGCCGGATAATCGAGAGGCTGATTTTCAATATGCAGGCAAAAGTTTTTCGGATCGTCGACATCAATATTGGTCAATATCAGCGGGAACATGCGCTGTATCGTGCCCAACGGTTTGGTTGGCGTCGGTGCAATCAACGACGGTTCATCGCGCACGAGCGAACTGTAAACATTAGAGTCGCGGCTGCGGCTGTAGTCAAAACCCGCTTCGCAAACGCCAATATCGCTGGGCAGCACCGGGTCATTGTCGGGTTCATCCTCTGCAACGAGTTCGCCGGGCCGTTCATAGTCTGAATCGTCCGTCGCTTCGTCGTCCTCAAGCCGCGACATTGGTCCGCCCGGAGCCGCGTCACTATTCAGTGGCGGTGTGTAGGGAAGCGGAGTATCGCTGTCGAGGGCGGGAATATCGGCCCGCACGTCACGATTGTCGCCCCAAGCCACAAACAGGTCCTGAGCGGCCGTATAGCCCGGTAACTCACTGGACCCTCCGGGCAAGCTGTTAGGAATCCATTTTCCGCCGGCAATTTCTCGTGATCCCGGCGTCGCGAGCGAAATATAGTCACCATTAAATGCCAGCGTGCCAGACCCGTATAAGGTCAGGTTCGGCAGATGTGCTTCAATCTCGGCACCGATTTTCGGATCGGCCAGATCGACCGCGAACTGATATTGGGAGACGCGCACAGGATTTTCCGTTATTGGCGTACAGCCCGCGTTTGCGTTGTTACCACATGACGCGGTCAGTCGGGTCATGTAAACGTCTGCTTTGCGAAAGACACGCGCAACGCCGCCGGACAGGTAGTCGTTGATAAGAATGTCGTTGGCTCCGGCCGGCAATCCCGCGTTTTCTTCGCGGAAGGTGTCATACCAGGCGATATCAATACGGCCCTTGGTGCCAAACGCGACCGGCATTAACTGGAAGCCTTCATCGCGAGGCGCGATCTGAAAGGGAACTGTCTTGTCAATGGCGTCGCCGACCCAGGTCTTGCCATCCAGCGATGACATGCCGACGATTCTCGGCTTGCCGCCGAAAAGACCCGGAGATCCTGGGACAGGGATACAGCTATTGCCA
>JALHUQ010000171.1 GCA_022866645.1 Woeseiaceae bacterium
GTTCGCGCTTAGCGTGGTTACCACCGTCGCCACGATTTACGGCGTCAGTCGGTTCGTTCGGAACGGGTTTGATTTTCTGGCAGGAAATTTCAGCCAACACAGCGGATTCTACTTCCCTCCCTATCTGCTGCTCGCACTTTCAATTGTCACGTCGATTGTCGTTATTGGACACTTAGTATCATGGCGCTGGATGGTATCTGGACGTTCGAAAGACACCGTGTGAACGTCTCCTTCTGGCCGTTCTGAGACGGTCGCCAGGAATCAAACCGTGGGGCTGCTTCGCGTCGCATAGCAGCCGGTCGAAAAATCTGCGGTAAGATGACGGCTACTGACCCAAAGCAGACATTTCGATGTTCAGATGTCAGGGTTAACCACAACGTCAAAAGGGAACAAGAGCATGAAGACCGCATCTACGATAATTTCAGTCATATTGGTTTTTCTGACTGTCTCAGCCGGCGTTTTATTGTCCTCCGCGACCGTTGCAGCACAAGACATCAACTCGGAACACGCCCAAAAGACGCTGGAAATTTACTCGCGCATTATTGGTGTAGAGACGTCCAAGAATCTTGGCAATGTACCAGAGGTGGCAAATTATCTCGCCGATGAACTCGTCGCTGCGGGATTCCCGAAAGAAGACGTTGAAGTGCTGCCGATTGGTGAAACCGCAGCCCTAATTGCGAGGTACCGGGGCGATGACTCTTCGGGCAAGGCTCCGATTCTTTTATTGGGTCACATGGATGTAGTGGAGGCTCGACCGGAGGATTGGGAGCGGCCACCTTTTGAATTAACAAAGGACGATACTTATTTCTATGCACGAGGCAGTATCGATAACAAGTTCGGCGTCGCCCAACTTACATCGACGTTCATTCGCCTGAAGAAGGAAGGCTTTGTACCGAACCGGGATCTGATCATCGCCTTCTCCGGTGATGAAGAGAGCCGAATGGTCAGCACGCGCGTGCTGGCGTATGAGCGCGAAGACCTCGCTGAAGCCGAATTCGCGCTTAATTCCGATGCCGGTGGTGGAGATCTGAGCGCGAATGGAAAAACGCTTGTGTATCTAATTCAGGCCGCCGAGAAAACCTATGTTACCTGGGAGCTCACAGTGCACAATCCGGGCGGGCATAGTTCGCGACCCAGAACGGACAATGCAATCTATGACTTGGCGGAAGCGATCAGTAAGATACAGAGGCACCAGTTTCCAGTTCGCTGGAGCGACATGACCCGGGATTTTTTCGAGGAGACCGGACAACAACTTGGAGGCGAGCTGGGGGATGCCATGATTCGATTCGCCAAAAACCCCGAGGACAAGACCGCCTCAGATCGTCTGGCGATAGAGTCGTCCTACGTCGGCACGACTCGCACGACCTGTGTCGTCACTATGTTGCGGGCGGGCCATGCTGAAAATGCCCTGCCTCAATCGGCCACGGCTACGGTCAACTGCCGTATTTTTCCCGGTGTTCCGGCGGCGGAAGTCCAGAAATCGCTGAAACAGGTTGTTGGCAATGACGCGATCGAATTCACGGAAATTTACGCACCCACCGAAAGCCCCGTTTCAGAATTACGTGAAGATGTTCGCGCTGCGGTCAGCGAAGCAGTGCACGCTCGTTACCCGGGGGTAAAGATGCTCGCCTACATGGAATCAGGAGGCACAGATGGTATGCATTTTCGTCGAGCCGGAATCCCAACATTTGCGGTGAGTAGCATTTTTATGAATCCCGATGAGGTGTACGCCCATGGCCTCAACGAACGGGTGCCTATTAAGGCTTTTTATGACGCATTGGATCACTGGAGCATCATTCTCAAGGAGCTTGCAGGCGATTAACCAGCGTGTCAGCTCACAATCGACACTCTGTATGTTCACATAGAGAAGACGATCCGGCTGTACGATTGTGCCGGAATGCGACCGGTCATATGAATCATTTTGGTCGAGCCTGAGTGTCCGCTCCTGGCCGTTCTGAGACGACCGCCAGGAAGCTAACTGAGGCGCTGCTTCACATCGCATAGCCGCCGGTCGAGAAAATTCAGGTAAAATGTCGGCTGTTGACCCAATCCACCCGCTCAAGCTAATTGACAAGGGACGCATCTCATCGACTTTTTACTCCAGATAGCAGTCGTTGCTTTGATCTCTCTAATTTGGTTCTTCATCGTACGAGACGCGGCGAAAGAACCGTTCATGGCCGCTCTGATCGAAAAATATCCGGCCAATGACGACTCTGCCAGGGGCATTAACTTGAAAAGGCATTTCTTCGGGTGGATAAGCGCAGGTAAATCAGTTGTAAGAACAAGCGGAGTCAGCAAGTTAGCGGTGACGCACGATTCACTTTTCATCGCGCAGCCTCCTTTGATAAATAAGTTGATTCCCACAATAGAGATTCCACTACGCTCCTTGTTGAGGGTTGATTCGAGGTTCTACTGGTCAGCAGTGTCGAAGTTCGACGCCTTCGAGATCGTCGGAATCAGTGAAGGAAAATTGCCGCTGCCGATTGGATTAGTTGGCGAGGACAGCCGACACAATGCGGAGCATTGACTAACAATATGAGCGGCCGCTTTTGGCCGTTCTGAGACGGTCACCAGGAAGCTAACAGAGGGGCTGCTTCGCGTCGCATAGCGGCCGGTCGAAAAACTTAAGGTAAGATGGCGGCTTGTGACCCGTTGCAGCCGGCCGGAGAATCGAACTTCGCGCCTGGCATCGGGGATAAAGACAGTCAGACATTCCCCAATCTCAAAGTTGCAATTCTCGTTGGATGCTGCGAATTAGCACAAACGATTCGCAAAGGTAGTGATATGAGAAACACCGGATTGACCCAAGTTTTTGGTGTGGCCATTTAGATGTCAGCATTGGACGCTGTGGATCTCGCTCGCATTCAGTTCGCGCTGAACATCAGCTTCCATATTCTATTTCCGACAATTTCTATCGGACTCGCCTGGATACTGCTGTTTTTTCGATTGCGTTTCACCGCGACCACGAATCGGCTTTGGGAGTACGCCTATTATTTTTGGGTGAAAGTATTTGCGCTGACCTTTGCACTGGGCGTCGTTTCTGGGGTAACGATGAGCTTCCAATTTGGTACCAATTGGCCGGGATTCATAGAGAGGGCCGGTAACATCGCGGGGCCACTACTCGGTTACGAAGTACTGACCGCATTCTTCCTCGAATCGACTTTCCTCGGCATCATGCTGTTCGGCAAGGAGAAAGTGTCGAACCGCGTGCATCTATTCTCCTCGGCCATGGTGGTACTCGGTACGACTCTCTCGGCGTTCTGGATTTTGAGCCTCAATTCGTGGATGCAGACTCCGCAGGGATACGAAATCATTGACGGCGTGTTTCATCCGGTAAGCTGGTGGGACATCGTGTTCAATCCATCTTTTCCGTACCGCTTGGCACACATGCTGAACGCCTCTTTACTGACGAGCGCTTTCCTCGTTGCAGGTATCAGCGCTTGGCGTATTCTGCGAAAGGTCGACGGCCCAGCGACTCTGTCTGTATTGAAGACTGGGGTTGTCATGGCCGCCGTGCTGTCTCCGGTCCAAGTTTTCATCGGTGATCTGCATGGTCTCAATACGCTCAAGCACCAGCCGGCTAAAATCGCCGCCATTGAAGGCATATGGCACACCGAGAAAGGCGCTCCGCTAACCCTGTTCGGATTTCCGGACGAAGGAGAGAAAACAACGCATTTCGCGATAGAGATTCCAAAGGGCGCGAGCCTGATCCTGACTCACGATCCGGACGGCGAGGTGCTGGGCCTAAACGAATTCGAAGGGCGTCATCCGCCCGTTGCATTCGTGTTCTGGTCTTTCCGGGTCATGGTGGGCACCGGCTTCCTAATGATCGCTGTGTCCTGGATTGCGGCATGGTCGCTATCGCGAAAGAAGAAAGCATCCGGCCTGGTTTTGACAGCACTCTCGATGATGACTTTCGCCGGGTGGGTGGCAACGCTATCCGGCTGGTACGTCACCGAGGTAGGTCGGCAACCGTGGTTGATTACCGGTCAGATGCGGGTAAGCGAGGCGGCAGCGCCGCACTCAAGTGCGACGCTTGCTGGCACCTTGCTTGGATACGGTTTGCTTTACGGTTTCTTGCTTGTCGCTTACGTTGGCACCATTCGATACATGGCAACGAAGCCCGCCGCTTCGTTAAAACTCGCGAACATATATTCGAAATCGGCGAGTGATTCGCTGTCGCCGGAGCGTTCCTGATGGGCGATCTGCTGCCGCTGGTTTTCATGGGTGTCATAGGTTTCGCGCTACTGGTCTACGTCGTCCTCGATGGCTACGATCTAGGCATCGGCATCCTGCTACCGTTTGCCAGCGACGACGAAAAGGACACCATGATCGCCTCCATCGGGCCATTCTGGGATGCTAATGAAACCTGGTTGGTGCTCGGCGTAGGCGTGCTACTTATTGGCTTCCCGTCAGCCTATGCCATGGTGTTGACGGCGCTATACATCCCTGTAACCGTCATGTTGTTCGGACTAATTTTGAGAGGTGTTTCCTTCGATTTCCGAGTCAAGGCGAACGTTAAACACAAGCGCCTCTGGAATGGATTATTTGCGGTGGGTTCATTTTTGGCCGCGACCGCTCAGGGGTGGATGCTCGGGAGATACATTACCGGACTCACTCCAGGACTCATGAGCACAGGATTCGCCTTTCTGATTTCGCTAACGATGCCGGCGCTCTACGTTGTTCTCGGTGCGGGTTGGTTATTGATTAAGTGCGAAGGAGCTCTTTTTGACAAAGCCGCAGATTGGGGGCGCAAAGCAATGCCGGTGATGGGTCTAGCTCTTTTGGCGGTATCGGTATCAACGCCGATCGTCAGCGCGGCGATTGCTCAACGATGGTTCACACTGCCAAACATCATTGGGTTGGCCCCAATTCCGGTCACCACGATAATCGCGTTCTTTTCAGTTTACTGGGTACTCGTCAGGACGGAGATATTGCACGCAGGATATGCCTGGTTGGTCATGGCAGGCACTGTTGTCACTTGTCTGATGGCTGCTCTCGGGTTGGCATACAGTCTTTACCCATTCGTGGTCCTGAACCGGCTGACGATCTGGGAGTCCGCCGCAGCTACAAAGTCGCTGATGTTTGTATTCTGGGGAATATTGCTCGTGGTGCCAGCAATCGCCGCGTACACGGTGTTCGTATATAGCGTGTTCCGTGGAAAGGCAACAGGGCTAAGCTATGGCCAGAATGAATGACCGCTCCTTGGAGTTACCAGGCTTTCGTGGACACTATAAGTCATTGGTCCCATTAGTTGGGGGAAACGAGTGTCCAAGAAGATCAAAGATGAAAGTGTTCGTCGAAAATACGAGTTCATAAAAGCGAATCAGCACAAGTACAACACCAGGATGATGTGCTGTCTTCTTGAGGTTGCGCGCAGCGGTTACTACGCGTGGCTGAAGAAGCCAAACTCAGACCGAGCATTAGACGACAAACGTCTACTGAGATTGATTCGCGCTTCATTTGCAGCTAGCCAAGGCGTATATGGTGCACCTCGAGTGTTTCTGGACCTTCGCGAAGCAGGAGAAACTTGTAGCAAACATCGAGTTGCACGACTGATGCGCGAAAACGAGATCCGTGCGCAGCCAGGGTATCGAACTCGGCGGTATATCGCAGGCAAGCCGGCCGTGCTGATTCCGAATCTTGTCAAACGCAACTTTGAAGTATCTAAACCAAATCGAGTTTGGGTGTCAGATATTACGTATATCCGGACCTGGGAGGGGTGGCTCTACCTGGCAATCGTCATGGATCTGTTTTCCCGGAAAATTGTCGGCTGGGCTATTCGATCGACGATTCATCGGGATCTTGTATTGGATGCGATCATGATGGCTGTCAAAGAGCGTCACCCGCAAGAAACGATCATTCATTCTGACCAGGGCAGTCAATATGGCAGCGACGACTGGCGGCGATTCTGTCTCAGCAACAGTCTGAAACCCAGTATGAGTCGGCGGGGAAACTGTTGGGATAACGCTGTTGCCGAGTCATTTTTCGGCAGCCTCAAGAAAGAACGCATCAAGAAGCACATATACAGGAACCGCGATCTTGCGACGAATGACGTTTCAGATTACATCGAGTCGTTCTACAATCCAAAACGACGACATCAGCACCTTGGGGGTGTCAGTCCTCAGGATTTTGAAACGGGTGTGGCGGGATGTTGAGGCCAGTGTCCACAAAACTCTGGTAACTCCACTCTCTCAGGGGCCCGTATAACGTGCCACTCAACGATATTCACGGGTCCGTCGTTGATCCCTCGGAGATTACGCTCCCAAGACCCGAGAGATAAATTTATAGAGTCTAAGAAGCTATTTAGAAGGACTATTTGGCTTCATCCGGTGTACGGATAAAATGATTTGCATCCTTCTTGCCCACATCTTTTCTTATATTCTCGATAAACTCTTCTTTCAGAGCAGCTTTATCTTTTACATTGTGGTCATTACCGTGCTTACGGTCATAATCTTGCGAGTGATTTGATTTTTTTGTCATATAGACCCTTTCTTCTGCGACCAGCCTAGATCGTCTAGGCCCTGCGAATAAACCACACGATAAGTGCGATGATAAGAATCGTTCCGAGAATGCCGCCGCCGAGTAACATGAGAATCTCCATTGAATTATGTTCGATTCTCATTGAAGCATGTCTGGTGTGAACTGTCTGTGCGCAGCCGAACATAGCGTGGTCTTATTTGGTTCTCCTCACGGCGCAAACAAGATGCCCTAGCTGATCAAGACGGTCTTTCGGTTAACAATCTCGATGATTCCGTCTCGAGCCAGCTCGCTGGCGTTAACCCGACGCTTTTGTGCCACCGAAGGGCAAGCGTGGATCGGACTTGACCAGAGAAATCGATAACGCTCTTTCCAAATGATCTTCTCGTCGAGCAACTCAGCCGGCAGACCTTGATCGGCAAGAAGCTCCGGATGCACGCGCACAATGAGAACCTCCTCGTAGTAGGCGCGACTGAAGATGCCGATGATAAGATGTTGGATGACTGCTGCTGACCCAAAGTGGACGTTGCGAGTCGCGAGAATTTACGTTGCTGAATAATCGTATGCTGCCTCCGTGCTAGTATTCGCACGGTACCTAGCAAGAATAATGA
>JALHUQ010000172.1 GCA_022866645.1 Woeseiaceae bacterium
AAGTGTCGAGTTTTGTCTTGCCTCTGGGCGCAACAGTGAATATGAACGGCACCGCGCTTTATGAATGCGCGGCGGCGCTATTCCTGGCGCAGGCATACGGTTTGGAACTGACCTTCGGCGTGCAATTCACGATCGTCGCCATCGCGCTGATGACATCGATCGGCGTCGCCGGCGTACCGTCGGCATCGCTCGTCGCCATCGCGATTATCCTGGCGGCCATCGGCATTCCTCTGGAAGCGATCGGCGTGCTGTTGGTCTTCGACCGCATCCTCGACATGTGCCGAACGAGCGTCAATATCTGGGGCGATATCTGCTGCGCCACCATCGTCGCGCGCCTTGAAGGCGAAGAAACCAAAGTCGCCCTCTAAACTTATGGTGAAGTTATGGTGACAGTGACCTTAACTCCCGAGTTAAGGTCACTGTCACCATAACTCCGTTGGTGTCCCTGCTTAGTCCTCGTCGAACACCATTCCCATGATGTTCGCGCCGGCATCGACAAAGGTCGTTTCACCGGTGATGCCGCTGGCCAGATCCGAGCAGAGGAACGCCGCGGTATTGCCAACTTCCTCAATTGAGACGGTGCGGCGCAAAGGCGATGCCTTCTCAGCGTAGCTCAGCATTTTCCGAAAGCCGCTGATTCCGGCTGCGGCCAGGGTCTTGATAGCGCCAGCCGATATCGCGTTGACTCGGATGCCCTTGGGCCCGAGGTCGGCTGCGAGGAAGCGGACACAGGACTCCAGGCTGGCCTTGGCGAGCCCCATGACGTTGTAGTTCGGGACGACCTGAGTCGCGGCATTGTAGGTCAGCGTCAAAATAGAGCCGTTACGACCTTCCATCATCGGCAGAGCGGCCTTGGCGAGCGCTGCGAGGCTGTAGGCCGAAATATCATGCGATATCGCGTAGCCCTCACGCGTGATTGACTCCAGAAAGCCGCCTTCCAGCTGCTCGCGCGGCGCAAACCCGACGGAGTGGACAAGAATGTCGAGACCATCCCACTTCTTGGCGAGGCCTGCAAATACGGCGGCAATCTCATCGTCGGACGTGACATCACAGGGGAACAGTAGCTCGGTATTCTGACCCAGACGTTCGGAAAGCTTGTGCACGCGGCTCAGGAGCTTTTCGTTCTGGTAGGTGAACGCAATCTCACAGCCTTCGCGGGCGAATGCCTCCGCGATACCGGATGCAATAGAACGCTCGCTCGCGACACCAACAATCAGCGCCTTCTTGCCCGCCATAAAGCCCATAGTGTTTTCCCGTGTGTTGTGAGGCGCTCATTCTACCCCACGAAATAGTTACGGTAACAGTGAGCTTAATTGCTAGGAGCTTTGGGCGGTCACGTCCACGTACATGGTGAGTCGCTGGCCCGGGTGCAGGAGCTTGCTTTTGTCGATCTTGTTCCAGCGCGCGATCTGGTCGATGCCGACGCGGAACTTGCGGGCGATGAGGTACAGGGAATCGCCGTTACGCACCGTGTAGTTCAACTTGCGGGTCGTGTTGTTGAGTGCCTGCGAGGGGGAGGTGGTCGGCGCCACGGTCGCTGCGTGCGTCCAAACGACGAGTTTCTTGCCGACGGACAGTGTGTCGCGCGGTGCCATTCCATTCCACGCCGCGAGCTCGCGCGTCGTGACTTTGTAGCGTTGGCTAATGGTCCAGAACGATTCACCACTCGCCACAATGTGCTCAAGCTTGTTGCCAGCGCGCGTCCGATTCTGGGTCGTGGCCAGTCGCGCATCGGCACTCTTGCTGTAGGCGCTCAGCGGCTTGGTCGCGACCGGAATCAACAGGTAATGTCCCGCGCCTATCGTGTTGCTCTTGAGATTGTTCGCCGCTCGAATCGTCGCAACCGTCGTATGGTATTTCTCGGCGATCTGCGATATCGCCTGACCATTGGCCACCTTGTGCCGTTGCCAGCGAACGCGTTCCGCTGTCGGCACTTCGTCCAGCGCCGCCACGAATTGCTCGGCAACATCGATCGGCATAACCAGGCTGTGCGGCCCTGTCGGGTCCGTCGACCAGCGGTTGTAGCCCGGGTTGTACTGATACACCGTATCGACATCAACGCCAGCGAGCTCCGCCGCGAGCGCGAGATCCAGCTGACCACCAATATCCGCAACCACGAACTGCGGCTCATCGATCACGACGGGCAAGCTCAGGTTGTACTTCGCCGGGTCCGCAACGATCTCGACCAGCGCCAGCAACTTCGGCACGTACATGCTGGTTTCTTTCGGCAAGTAAAGATTCCAGAAGTCGATCGGCTTGTTCGCGCTGCTGTTCCTCTTCACGGCACGTTGAACGTTGCCCTCGCCGGAGTTGTAAGACGCGATGGCATTCAGCCAGTCGCCATTATTGAAATCGTGCAGATACTCCATGTAGTCGAGCGCGGCGCGCGTCGAATCCACCACATCGCGGCGTCCGTCATACCACCAGTTTTGTTTGACGCCAAATCGCTTCGCGGTGCCCGGGATCATCTGCCAGAGTCCGGCGGCGCGGCCGTGCGAGTAGGCAAACGGATCGTAGGCGCTCTCGACTATCGGCAGCAGCGCGAGCTCCAACGGCAGGCCGCGGCGCTCAAGCTCGGTGACGATGTACGGCAAATAGCGTTGCGCTCGCACGAAAACGCGATTCAAATAGTCCGGATTTCGGACAAACCACGCTTTTTCAGCCTCGGTACGGTGATTGTCGACGTATTGAAGGCTGAATCCGCGGCGCAGCCTGGCCAGCACATCATCGGGACCGGCCGGCGTCGAAACGAGCTCGATGCCCGCGACGGGAGAGATCAGCGTCAGGGACGGTGCTGCCTCGTCCTGCCTGGCCGGACCGAGCTGGGTCGAGGCGCTCGTAATCAATGCCGGGGTGGCCAGAGCGGCAGCGCTGGCCAACAGCAAAAAGGTGATGCAGAAAGCACTAATGGCCGAGCATCTCTGCCAAACTATCTGCGATAATTGCCCGCCAGGCGGTGATATTAGGTTAAACATCGTGCCATCCTACTGAGGCAGAAAACTTGTGCAAGCAGATAGATCACAAATGATTCAGGACTGGCTGCAGACGCCGGTCGGCGATGCGCTGTTGCGGCAGGAAATCCGGGTCGTCGAGGAGGCGCTGGACGGCGTTTTCGGTGAGCAGTGCCTGCAACTCGGCCTGTGGGGCGAAAACCGCACCTTCACGCGCTTTACGAGGACCCAGCGCTGCTCTTTGATCGCCGAGACGAGTGCTGGCCAGCCCTGCGCCGTCGGCAAGCTGCATCAGCTGCCGATCGAAACCGACTCGGTGGACGCCATATTGATGCCGCACACGCTGGACTACAACGACCGGCCCCACGCCGTGCTGCGCGAGGTCGACCGGGTGCTGCGTCGCGACGGGCGATTGATCATCCTGGGCTTCAAACCCGGCGGTCTGTGGGGATTGCGCCGCCTGATTCCGGGTGCGGGTATGCCGCCCGGCGCGGAACACCTCATTTCCGAGCGACGGCTGAAAGACTGGCTGCAGCTACTCGATATGCGTATTCAGGGCTCCCTGCGCTACTTCTTCCGCTGGCCTTTGCCCGGCAACAAAGCCAGTGGCTCGGGCCTGTGGGAACGCCGCGGGCAGGCATGGTGGCCTGAGCTATCGGCTTGCTATATGCTCTCGGCGCAGAAACGGGTCAGCACGTTGACACCGGTGAGGCCGCTCTGGCGGCGCAAACCGAAAGTCGTTGCCGGACTGGCCGAACCTTCAACCCGAGCCTCCCGAATCCGTTTTGACGAAAGCCCCCGTTAATCCCATTGAGATCTACACTGACGGCGCGTGCAGGGGAAATCCCGGCCCGGGCGGTTGGGGCGCGCTGCTCATCGCGGGCAAGCATCAGAAAACGATGCACGGCGGCGATCCGGAAACCACCAATAACCGCATGGAGCTGACCGCGGCCATCGAGGCGCTGAACGCGCTGAAGAGTCACAGCCGCGTCATACTGCACACCGACTCCAAATACGTCATGGACGGCATCAGGCAGTGGATGCCCAACTGGAAGACTCGCGGCTGGAAGACGGCATCGAGAAAACCCGTTAAAAATCAAGATCTTTGGCAGGCCCTCGACGTCGCCGTCGGCCGCCACGAGATCGACTGGCGCTGGGTGAAGGGCCACAATGGCAATCCCGGCAACGAGGTGGCCGACGAACTGGCGAACCGCGGCATCGACGAGATGGAAAAAAAGCAATCATGAGACAAATCGTACTCGACACCGAAACCACCGGCCTGTCCGTAGCCCAGGGCCACCGCATCATCGAAATCGGTTGTCTCGAGCTCGTCGATCGTCGCCTGACGGGCCGTGAGTTTCACCGCTTCCTGAATCCCGAGCGCGATATCGACGAGGGCGCCGAGCGCGTCCACGGCATCAGTCGCGCCGACCTCGAAACAGAACCGCGCTTCGCAGAGATCGTCGACGCCTTTCTGATGTTCATCAAAGACGCGCAGCTGATCATTCACAACGCGACTTTCGATGTCGGCTTCCTCGAGCACGAGCTCAAGCTCATGAAGCACGCTGCGCCGAAGATCGAAG
>JALHUQ010000019.1 GCA_022866645.1 Woeseiaceae bacterium
CAGCATCCCTATTATTGTTCGCAACTCCAGCGCCCGTAGCTCAGCTGGATAGAGTAACTGGCTTCGAACCAGTCGGTCGGGAGTTCGAATCTCTCCGGGCGCGCCAAAAACCAAAAGGTCCCTTTAGGGGCCTTTTTGTTTTTGATGTGCCTGGATGACGATGAGAACTGCTGTTCGAAAAAACGCGCCAGCGTTTTAGACGCACGAAGTGCGCCCCGAAGGGGTGAAGATCGCCCCAAGGCGATCTGAATCAATCTCTCCGGGCGCGCCAAATAAGAAAGGGGTCCCATCGGGGCCCCTTTTTTATTTTGTGTGTCCTGAATGACGATAAGAACTCCGGTTCGAAAAAACGCGCCAGCGTTTTAGACGCACGAAGTGCGCCCCGAAGGGGTGAAGATCAACTGAAGCCGATCTGAATCGAGCATTTAGCTGCGGTTGAGTTTTTTGGAGGGCGCTGTCCCATTGACGAAAGCAGGCAATTGTCTTGGTCAGAATTATGACTTTACATCACCAAAAAAATTGGTATTATAACCAATAATATTGGTTATAGGCGTGCAAAATGACCCCAGCTCTCGAGGCTATTTTCGGCAATCGAACCGCTGCCTCAGTACTGCTCTTCTTGGAGAACTATGACTCAGGGCACGCGAGTCGAATTGCCCAGGCGTTCGGGATTCCGCTCTATTCAGTCCAAAAACAACTCCAGAAGCTGGAAGCGGCGGGCGTGCTGGTCAGCCGAAAGGTGGGGCGCACTCGTGTGTTTGAGTTCAATTCGAGAAATCCGATGACTGGACGGCTCCGACAATTCCTGGCCGCGGAACTTAAGGCGTTGCCCGAATCTATCACGGCCGAATATTTTCGCGAACGCCAGCGTCCGCGCCGAAGCGGGAAGCCACTTGAGCGTGCTGGCCAATGAGCAGTATCAATGCTGAAACATCATTGCAGGAGATAGCCGTTCTGGTGTCTGAAGCACTTGCCGATGCGAACATAATTGCTGTGTTGGGAGGAGGCGGTGCGGTAACGCAATATTCAAACAACGAGTACATGAGCAAGGACCTGGATTTCATAACGGTCGCCCGAAACAAAGTGATTGCGCCGGTTGTCGCGAAACTTGGTTTTCGGCGACAAGGAAAAGACTTCGTGCATGCGGACTCAGAGTATTTCATTGAGTTTCCGCCGGGTCCTCTGTCATTCGGCGACCGCTACATTGATAGTTCAGAAACAACGATACTTGATACCAAGTACGGCAAGCTAAGAATTATTACGCCGACACAATGCGTGATGGATCGACTATCGTGGTTTATTCATCACAATGACAAGCAGGCACGGCAGCAAGCCATCTTGGTGGCGGTACATCAGGAAATCGATTGGGATGATGTTCGTTCATGGTTGGAAGCTGAGGGAGCCGATCTGGCTTTGGTAGACGAAATTCGTGGTGCAGCAGAGGGCAAGAAATCAGGAGGAAGGTAGTGGACCTTCTGTTCGTTCTTCCAGCATCAAATGCGCAGAGAAAACTGTCCCACTATTTGACCCCGGAGGTCGACAAGTCAATGGCTTGTGCACACGAGCACAGGTTTCTATGGAACATAGCCGTTGCCATAAGTAACTAACTAAATTGAAGCATATGAAGTTCAGCCCACCGGCTTCGAACCAGTTGGCCGGGAGTTCGAATCACTCCGGGCGCGCCATAAAATCAAGGGTTTACATCGTTGTTGGTGTAAACCTTTGTGCTTTGGGTAGGAGTTTGCGCTAGATATCCGCTGGAACCAATGCGTCAATAATGCTCCTCAGAGAAACAACGGTTCCCCTGCGCCCAGTCGCCAGATATTGCGAAAAGACCAAATAATGGACAACTTCTCTAAAGCCCAATTCCTTTCTGCCTGGCGCAGTCCATTCGTCAATGCTCTCTTCTGCCTCCCGCAAAATCGCGTCGGCACGCGATTCGTCAACCTGGTGGGCATGCAGGAGAATCTCTCTATAGAGTGACTTGCCTGACAGTTCAGGTTGTACGGTGCTGATCGTTGAGTGTGCCTTCAGTAAGTGCTTGACGGCTTTTTTGGCGAAATGCCGTTCCTTGATTGCTCGCAGCATAATGGTCTACCTGTTAAATCCTGGTTCTAGTTACTCGGGGCACCAGCATTGATCCACTCCCTGATCATGTCGATCGTTGCCTGATCGAGGAATGGTCCGCCTTGCGGCATCCGTACGCCCACGGTCTGCGTGCCTTCGAGCTTCCGGATCAGATAGCTATTGGCGGGGTCATTGGGCGTAACTCGACTGAGGCTGCCTACCTGCAAGCTGGTCACGTTGACCAAGGCGTTGAAGCTGGCATTCGCGTTGGACAAATTCATGCCCGATGGCAGGATGTTGCTCGTTGGACCTGAGTGGCAGCCGGAGCAGATCGGCGAGAATACTTCCGACTGTATTTGCCCGAGAGTCACGGCCGCGGCATTCTGCACGGCCACAATGACGTCGTCAGACACGCCGATATTGCCGGCAGCATCCTCGGCTTCAGCGGCCAACGTAACGTCTCCGTTGGCCACTGTCGTTGTGACCCAGTCCAAAGAGAACGGGGCGGTTGTATCACTACCGATAACCGTACCATTCACCAGGAATCGCACAACACTCACGCCCTGGTTGTCGCTGGCGTCGGCTGTCAACGTTACGGAGCCACTCACGGGAGTGCCGGGCGAGGTTAACGTAACGGTGGGATCAATGTTGTCGAAATTGGCCGCGTCGGGCGGTGTGATCTGCCCGCGGATTTCGCCACCCGGGTTGGTCGGTGTATGCACGTTAACGTACAGTCCACCGGCTTTGTAGTCACCGAGAGAATCAGCATTTAGCGCTGCGCTGGCTGACCAGTGCCCCAGGTCGCCAGCATCTTGCGTCAGCGGCACGAGCACCGCGCCGTTTTGTCCCGCTGCTGCAGTGTGGACGTGTGACGCTGTGGCAACGTCAACGCCAGTCGCGCGGACGTGCAAGGTCAGCACACCCGTATCGCGGTTCATGGTGCTCGCCGCTATGGCAGTTGCTGCCGTTGCGACGGCCGGCACTTCCTGATCGCCGCTCATATCAGTGAACAATACCTCCACCGGTGGCGGCGCGACCTGGCCGCGAATTTCACCACCAGGAAAAGCCGGCGTGTGCAAATTGACGTAGAGCTGGCCGTCTTCATAACTGGTCATGCGGGCGTCGTCGAGTTGTGCACCTGTAACAAACCAGTGACCGGGATTGCCGGCATCTTTGGCCAGCCCGATCTGCACGCCGCCGTTCTCGCCGGCAAAGCCCAGGTGTATATGCGATGCGCTCGCGTCGTCCACACCGGCTGCATTGACATGCAGCGTGATTGTGCCGGTCGCAAGATCGACGGTGCTGGCAGCAATCGCACTTGCCGCGCTCGCGTTGGCGGGCACTTCCTGGCCACCGCTCATGCCGGTGAACAGGACTTCGATGGAGCCAGGTGCGATCTGGCCGCGGATTTCCCCGCCGCCATTCAGCAGTGTGTGTACGTTGAGGTAGTAGCGTCCGGAACGAAGCGCGGCTTGCTGGTTCGCAGTGACAGGCGCGTCGATCGCCGACCAATGTGAATCGTCGTTAGGGTCGAGGGCCAGAGGGATCGCGACCCCGCCATTGGTGCCAGCGTAGCCGTCATGAATATGGGCCACTGTCGGATCGACGATACCACTGGTGTTGGCGTGAGCAACCAGGGTGCCCGCGGCCGAGTTGACAGTGACAGCAAACGTGCCTGTGGCTGGGGTGTTCACGACGGGTACGCGCTGGTCGCCGCTAAGCCGGCCGAAAGCGAAGACAATTCCTTCTGGAATGACCTGGCCACGAATTTCGCCGCTTGGGTATGCCGGGCTGTGAACATTGACGTACGTGGCGCCCGCTAACAGCGCGTCGAGTTGCGTAGCCGTAAGCGCCGCCGCTTCCGCGAACCAGTGGGATGGGTTGCTGCCATCTTGCGCAAGCCCGACTTCAACCCCGCCATTGGTGCCGGCGTAGGCGCCATGTAAGTGTGCGTTGTTTGCATCATCTATTCGGCTGGTATTGACATGTATTGTCACTAGCGCGCCAGCTTCGTCGAGTGTCACGGCGGCGAGACCTGCAGCGAGTGTATCGACAACGGGTACCCGCTGCTCACCGGCCAGTTCGGCGAATATCACTTTGATGCCCACCGGAAGAATTTGTCCGCGGATTTCGCCGCCCGGATTGGCCGGGCTGTGAACGTTGACGTACAGCTGCCCGTTGTCGAACGCAGCCAGGCCGGCGGCGTTCAGCACGGCGCCTTCCACGGACCAGTGTCCGGGATTGCCAGGATCTTTTGCCAAGCCGACCAGCACCGGACCGTTTGCTCCGGCGTAAGCCTGGTGCACATGCGCCTGAGTAGAATCATCAAGCCCCGAGACCTGCGCGTGCACGACAATCGTGCCGGTCACCTGGTCGAGCGTTATAGCCGCTCGTCCACTGGCAAGACTATCAACCTGTGGCACCCTGTTCGCGCCGCTGAGCTCGCTAAAGCGCAGTATGAAACCGTCAGGAAGTATCTGGGCGCGGATTTCACCAGCAGGCGCTGCGGCAGAGTGCACATTGACGTACAGTGCGCCGGCCAGCAGCCGGTCGACGTTGGCCGCATCCAGCGTTGCACCACCAGCTACGGTGAACATCGTCGGATCACCGGCGTCCTGGGTGAACGGAATCAGTACCGGACCGTTTGTGCCCGCAAAGGCGTTGTGAATGTGTGCTGCGGTCGCGGTAATGCCAGTGGTGATTACAGCACCCTGCACTTCACCGCTCGCGATGTTGAACGTCAGATCTGCTTGCGCGGTCGCGGTCGAGCCGGATGCGGGATTTTCTTCGATGCCACTAAGGGTGACGGCGAACACCAGCACGTTCTGTACGGTGACAGTCGCTGCGGCAGAAGTGCCGATGTTACCCGCGGCATCTTCAGCCTCCGCTGTTAGAGTGTGGTCCCCTTCGGCCTCGCCGGAAGTATCCCAGGCCATGCTGTAGGGGGCCGTCGTATCACTGCCGAGCAGCACTCCATCAACGAAGAATCGTACCGCAGTAATACCAACGCCATCGGTCGCGGTCACGGTCAGCGTCACAGTTCGATTGGCGTTGCCGGCGGGGGCCTGCACCGCTGCAACAGTCGGGGCCGTTGTATCCACTGCAGGAGCCGGTGGTGCATTGGACCCTGAGCCGCCGCCGCCGCAAGCGGCAATGAAAAGCAAAGTCAGAACGGACTGTATGACGAGCGCTAATCTACATTTGATATTCATTTGACGATTCCCCGCGGTTTTGAAATATGGCCTTCGTTGGAGCAGGCCTGTTTAAACAGTGAGTGCACCCTGAGCGAATAAAGGTTCAATCCGCCGGTTCGGTGGCGTCAAAAGAACCCGTGCAGCTCCGCGAAAAATACTTTGCGATTTTGTGCGTCGACTTGTGGAATGCCGTCATAAAGGCGATAGCCGATCCTTGCTTGAAGAAACTGCATCGGCGAGTGCTCCCAGACCAGGCTGTAGCGAACCTGTTGGTCTTCGCTGATATCGATATTCGGATCAAGATAGTCGTAGCTTAACTTCAGATTATTCTTGCCACGAATCGTCCAGTTTGCCTCCAGAAGTCCTGCGAACGCGTCGGCTGTGACGCCAGGGGAGACGTTGTCGCTGATGCTGTCAATCTCCGCCAGCCAGGCAACCGGTCCTGTTTTCAAGCCCCCGAAGAGTCCGAACATCGTGCGATCTCCGGCGTCGTCATCGTTAACGTTCACGCTGACACCGGCGCGCCATGTAGCCTGCGTATAACTGGATATCAGGCTGACCTGATTACCTGCGCCATCCCGCCCGGCACCGCTGCCGTCGGTGATGGAGGCTATCGTTGACCAAGGACCGACGTTATAGCCGCCGAGCAGACCGCGATCGGTGTTGGCGAAGTTGATACCGGTTGCTTGTCGAACAAAGGCGGTATCGTCCTGAAGGCGCAAACCATAGGGCAAATAGAACTCGCCGCCGGCCACAAACCACTTCGCGTCCTTGCTATTCAATCGGACGTAGATCTCGCGAGTCTCGAAGTCGTTCGGCGAAAATTGCTCGTCCACGTAAAGCGATAGCCTGTTGGGAATCAGGGTCGCCTCGGCATAAAAAGTGCCGCGGTTGAAATCTATGTCGGATGTGCCGCTGCGATTCGGAACGTCGATGTCCTCGAAACTGGCGCGCAAATCGGCACCGATGGCCAACCATTTCGTTACCTCGCCGGTCCATGCTTTACCATCGCCCAGCCTACGTGCCGCCAGCTCGGATTGTGCGAACACATTGCCGTACACAGTACGTTTGCCGCCACCGGCAGGGCTGCTGTGGCAGTTTGAACATTGCATACCTTTCTGCACGGCCAGATAAGGTTCCGCTGCTGCGTATTCTCCACTTGAGAGGAGCGCCAGTGTCGCTGCAAGTATCCATATGAAATTATTCTTGGCCATCTAGCGATTCGCTCCGTTGGCGATCCAGTCGCGTATGTCGTCGATCAATGCCTGATCCAGTATTCCGCCTCCAAGCGGCATTCTTGCGCCGCTCGCCGCGGTTCCTTCGATTTTCTGCACCAGGTAACTGTTGCCCGGATCGCCAGCGGCGACGCGAGATAAAGTCGGCTGTTGGATACTCGATATGCCAACCAGATTCATAAAGCTGGCATCGGCCGAACTTAAGTCCATCCCGGAGGGCAGGGACGCGCCGCTCGGCCCGGTGTGACATCCGGACACAGCGCAGTTTGGTGTGAAAACACTTGCCTGCAACGCATCCAGCGTCGCGGCGCTGACCGGTACCGCGAGTGAAAAGCGTGCTTCGAAATCGCCGCCCGCGACGTCGTCACCAGACGGAAATGCTCCCGAGAATTCGCCATCAAGCGCATTGGCGTCGAGATCCATGACGATGGAAGCGCCCGAGCCGAGCAGACGGACCCGATAGGTATCATCTGCCAGCGCGATACCGGTCAAGTCCAGCGTCGCGCTCGTTTGAGTCGTTGTTATGTTGCCCGCGCCTACCGAAATTTCGTTGCCGTCACCAAAGGTCGCGTCGCCGCCGCTGGCCTCGAGCAGGAAGGTCATCATATTAACCGTCGAGACATCGAGTTCGCGATCAAACATCGCCACTACGCTGGTCGGCGCGACGGTGAGCGGGGTGCCGGGAACGGGTGAGAGCGAGGTCACCTTGATCGGGTTCGACGACGGAATCCGGTCATCTAGTGCCCCGTCGCTGATCCACTGACGAATCACGTCGATGGTCGCTTGTTCAAGCGCCGGTGCTCCCAATGGCATTCGAGCGCCGACCGAAGCGGTTCCTTCGAGCTTATGAATCAGGTAGCTGTTGCTGGGGTTTCCCGGCGCAACTCGTAACGTCGAGGGGGATTCCGAACTGGCGACGCCAACAAGCATGCCGTAGCTATTAGCATCGTCGAGCCGCAAACCCTGCGGCGCGCCGGCGCCAAGATGGCAGCCAGTTGTTGCGCAGTTAAGTGCGAACACGTTCGCTTGAATTTCGGAGAAGTTGGCCCCAAGGGCACCTGGCGGAAGCCTGGCGGGCAAACTGCTGCCGTCGCCGCCGGTGCAGGCCGCTAAAAGAACGGCCAGCAGTGAAAAAGCAAAGGCTGTCTTATTATTGTTACATTGTGATGAATTCAATTGGTGTCCACGCTGATTATTGTCTCGATACGGGTCGTAAGTGGTCAGGTCGTGGCAAAAGGTTCATTAGCGACAAATTGAACCTTTCTGCTAGAAACAGGCACTTACCACCACGAACGGGCTGATTCGGTATTACGAAGGTGTAGCGCAAGAGCGGATATGACTACTCTCAAGACCATCAAATCAGGCAGCAA
The DNA here is from genome assembly GCA_022866645.1 of Woeseiaceae bacterium. Classification (GTDB taxonomy): domain Bacteria; phylum Pseudomonadota; class Gammaproteobacteria; order Steroidobacterales; family Woeseiaceae; genus UBA1847. Next base: position 7,867 of record JALHUQ010000019.1, read on the forward strand.
CACGGGTGCGGCGGAAGTGCTGCTCCTGCGACGTGTTGCGGATCGCGATCGCGCTGCCTTCGATGAATTGTTCCGAAATTATCATTCACGCCTGTTTTCGTTCCTGTTCCGATTAACCCGTTCGCACGGTGCGGCCGAAGAATTGGCGAATGACGTGTTGCTCACCTTGTGGAAGGACGCCGGTCGTTTTCGTGGCGAATCGAAAGTGTCAACCTGGATTTTCGGTATCGCCTATCGGCAGGCCTTGGCGCACCTCAGAAAACGCAAATTGAAACTAGTGTCCATCATGGACCACGATGCCATGGTCGGCGAAAGTGAGTCACAATTTGAACGCGAGGAATGGGTTCGCCAGGGTATAGAGGCGTTGCCACCCAAACTAAAACTTACGGTGATGCTCGTTTATTTTCTGGGGCTGTCTTGTGAAGAAACGGCCAACGCAAGCGGTGTGCCGGTGAGTACGGTAAAAACGCGTATGTTCCATGCTCGGAAAAAAATGAAGGAACATCTTACTGCGAATGGAATTCCTGAAAACTGGCAAAAGGATAAGAAAAATGACTGAACCTGCTCTAGGCCAGTGCCGCGACGCGAACCGGGAAAACATTCCGTGGTATGTGAACGCAACTCTTTCGGGCTCGGATGCAGCGGCGGTTCGCGAACATGTGATGGTCTGTAGCCAATGCAAAGCCGATCTCGAACTTTATGCGGAATTGCGGTCCGCGGTACTCGGTCGAGAGTTGATTCCGATAGCGCCGGCGACAACGGCCGAGAACATTATCGGCATTGGCAGGAATGAGCTGAATAGAGAGTCGCGCGCACGGCGAGTTCCATCTCGGATGATGGCTGTCGCGGCGGGCGTCGCCGTAATCGGTGTGGCTTTAGCTCTGGCGCTACTTCCAGACGACGGTGGCAGAGTTAACAACCAGCTATTTGAGACTGCGACATCATCTGGCTTGTCGGACGGCATAGATTACGTGTTGCAATTGCAGTTCGAGGACGGTGTTTCCGACTCCGAGCGTCGAAAAATCGCTGCTGAACTTGAAGGTGCGATCAAATGGGCCATAAACGATAATGGAGTTTACGAAGTGCATGTGCGACTAGCCGCGCCATCGTTGCAGGTCTTGCAGGAATACGAAGAACACGCTGACACGCTCACAGGAGTACAATCGGCGAGGTTCACAGCGCTCCAGTTACCGATGAGGTAAGAGTCATGAGAATACTGAATCTCACGCTGGCGGCCATTCTGGTTTCCATCGCAGCCATTGCTGCGGCGGAGGCCGCGCCGGATCCAACGCGAGACATTCTGGTCACCTATAATGACGATTCTGCAGCGTCAGTGAGTGCCGGGCTGAGTGCCCCCTATTTGCACCGCAAACGCTATACGATAGCTCGACAGGTGCGGCGCGATGCTGCTGCTGTTGCGGCGGAATATTCACTCAAAGTAGTCGAACACTGGCCAATTAGGTCCCTGTCGGTCTACTGTTTTGTCTATCGTGTACCGGAAGGAGCCGACCGGGAAAGCATCATCGCGATATTGAATGCCGATGCACGTATCGAATCCGCGCAGTCGCTCCAGAGTTTCGAAACCAGTATGGTGAATGCAGACAGCTACGATGACACCTACGCGAATCTGCAATATGGGCTGGATATTCTTGACATTGCCGCGGCGCATCGGACAACGAGAGGGGCGGGAATTCGAATAGCAATTATCGACAGCAACGTCGACAAAAATCACGAGGACCTCCAGGGTCGAATCGATCGGATTAGAGAATTTTCTGACAAGGGCGTATCGGTAGACCGAATACATGGAACTGCTATCGCTAGCATTATCGGTGCGCGTTCGAACAACACTGTCGGGATAGTCGGCATTGCGCCAGACGCGAAACTTGAACTATATGTCTCATGTTGGAGTGGCGGCGCTGATAGGCCCGCAATGTGTGACACATTCTCATTGTTGAAAGCCCTTGACGCAGTGCTGGAAGATCCGCCGCATATTCTGAACCTTAGTTTGCAAGGACCATACGATCCATTGCTGGAACGGTTGATACAAAAAGTATTTGATGCCGGGGTGGTGGTCGTCGCCGCCGGATTGACCGGCACGGAGACAAAAAACGGGTTTCCGTCAAGCATGAAAGATGTGATCGGTGTTGGGATAATACCGACAGAGGGTTCGACAGGTGGAATACCGAGCGACGCGTTTTTCGCGCCCGGTACGCGCATTATCGTTGCGGTTCCAAAAAACCATTACGATTTTCGTTCTGGTACTTCGTTGGCGGCTGCACACGTTAGCGGTGTGGTTGCGTTGCTGCTTTCGATAGCACCGAATAGCTCGCCCGCCGCAATTAGCGATATATTACTGCGCTCACAGTTTGCAGATACGCGGTCAATTATATCGATCAATGCATGCGGTGCGCTGAATCTTGCAGGGACGTCGCAGCACTGTGGCGACTAGGCGAATCGTTCAAAAAGGAATTTGAATCTTCAGTACGATTCGCGATCTTGCCCGGTCCGGCGTACTGACTATCGGTACCCAACCGTCGGTATCGTGAGCTCGCAAGTCAATATCAGCCCATTTCAATGAAGCTGTGATACCCAGTTGCCAGTACTGATAAGAACGGCCGGTCAAGCTTGATGTATCGTAATGGCCGGCGCCACCGCCGATCGACCAGATTTTGCCAACCGGCCGCTCCGCGTACAATTCGATGTTGGTGGTTGAGCGACCGGTGTGGTAGAGGTCCGACGAGTAAGCGACATCGATCCAAATGAAATCATTGAAATTGGCACCCATAGAATACTCCAGGTAGCCATAGTCAATAGTCCCTGTTTGCCCTGGATAATCATACGCCACTGCGCCTATAGATAGTTGCCACGAATTCGAGACGTCAAAAACGAAGCCGGCGTAATAGTTGAGTTCGAGATCTCTCTGCCTCGACGGCCCGTTGGTGATATCGATTGTGGAACCCCAGGCGCCAAGAAAAAGTCCGTTTTTGAAGCTTAATTCCGCGCCTAATTGTAGCGCGGGATCGCTGTCGCTTTGCGTGACACCACGCCTCACGTAGTCGGTCGTCAGGGCGACATAGCCACTGAATTCTGCAGCCGATGAGTTCGCGCTGATAAAAAACAAGGCGATAAACAGTGAACTGGACAGGAGCTTGCTGGTGTCGATGTTGATCCGCATGAGGCCGTATTCTACTCGACTTTGTACTTGGTACTTCCCGCGTGCGATTCTTGGCTCCATGTCTGATAGCTCGCAATTACCGCTCTGATTCTTGAATGCGGCCGCCCGACGCTTGCGATTTCCGACAAATTTCCGACATCAGCTATACATTGTTATGCTCTGCAGGGCGAATCTGCAACGAACGCCGTCTTTTAGCCTTTATTTTTCAACAAGTTACATTGGCCTTTCAAGCTTCGAACCAGGCGGTCGGGAGTTCGAATCTCTCCGGACGCTCCAATTTTATAAATAAAAACAATTACTTATTGGTGTTTTGGCTTTTGCGTTTTTGGGCATCTGTCCCACAAATGGCGATTTGTCCCACAGATTTCAGTTCTGGTCATCAACTCAAGCCGAAAATCAGGTGCCCAACAACGAAATCTTGATGCGTCCGAGGAGAGCGGTTCGGTCATTGGGCAGGCTGATAAATAGCTGCTGTTTCCACCATTGAATTCGACCAGGCAGATGCGGGCAAAAGGTCTCAGCATCTAAGGCGTTAACGAGTCAATTCGAACGATTCGCCACACCGAGAACATCGCCACATCTTGGACCATTGGGAAGTGCGTTGATCAAGGTCGCTGATATTCCCCTGATTCTCGCATTCAAGTTCAGGGAAGAACTCATTGATCAGCACTTGGATTTCTTGCTTGCATGCTTCAGAGACCCCAATTTGAATTGGCAACCGCTCATTGTCGAAAGTATGCAGCAAACTGGGAGCGATTCAGTACATCAGGAAATCGATTGGGATGATGTCCGTTCATGGACGCAAGCTGGGGGAGCCGATCCGGCTTTAGTAGACGAAATTCGTGGTGCAGCAGAGGGCATGAAATCAGGCGAAACATAGTGAACCCTCTGTTTGTTCTTCCAGCATCAAATGCGCAGAGAAACCTGTCCCACTACTTGACCCTGGAGGTAGACAAGTCAACGGCTTCGGCGACCGCCAGTTTTGTAAAATCCTGATAGCAGTTTTCAAACTACATAATCGAATGACGACGACGAGTGAGTGATATCCTTTCCGCGCGCTCACACCGGATTCCCAGAAAATGTTCGAACAACTTGGCACGATCCACGCACTTCTGCCGCCCGGAGTAGGCTTGGCAGTACTGCTCGCGATCGCGGTTATCAGTGATCTAATCGTCAAGCACGTTTTAATCCGCGCCGTCCGCGCGTTCGCCAAGCGATCGAGTGCCAGCTGGGATGACGCGCTGGTTACGCACAATGTCTTCGGTCGTCTCGTGCAGGTCGTGCCCGCGCTAATCATGTTCGTTGGCGCGCCGTTCGTCCCCGGTCTGCCGGAAGGCGTTGCGCAGCTGATACGTAACGTCGCGATGGGCTACATGATATTGGTGTTGACGCTGGCGCTGACTGCCATGCTCAGCGCGGCAAATACGATCTACGCGGCTTTACCCGTGGCAAAGGATCGTCCGCTAAAGGGATTCGTGCAGCTCGTGCAGATCGTTGTATGGATTCTCGGCGGCGTGCTGATCCTATCGGCAGTGCTGGACCGCTCACCGCTGCTGCTACTCAGCGGTTTTGGCGCGATGACCGCTATCCTGTTGCTGGTATTCAAAGACACGATCCTGTCACTGGTCGCCAGCGTGCAGCTGACCGCCCAGGACATGGTCCGCGTCGGTGATTGGATCGAGATGCCACAGTTTGGTGCGGACGGTGACGTGGTCGATCTGCAGCTCCACACCGTCAAGGTGCAGAATTGGGATAAGACGATCACCACGATCCCGACATACCGGCTAATCACGGACTCGTTCAAGAACTGGCGCGGCATGTCACAGTCCGGCGCCCGGCGGATCAAGCGCGCCATTCATATTGATGTGTCGACGATCCGCATGCAGACGCAAGACGAAGTTGATCATTTCACGCGTTTCGCGCTCCTGAAGGACTACATCAAGAACAAGGAACAGGAGCTGGCCGAGTACAACGCGGGGCTCGCGACCGAGGTGGACGCGGAAGTAAACAGGCGGCGGCTGACGAATATCGGCACCTTTCGCGCGTACGCATACTGCTACCTGAAAAATCACCCGAAGATCAACAAAGGCATGACGCTGATTGTTCGTCAGCTCGGCCCGGGTCCCGAGGGACTGCCGTTGGAGATTTACTGCTTCACGAACACGACGGAATGGGCCGTCTACGAAGATATCCAGTCGGACATCTTCGATCACCTGCTGGCGATCGTCCCGGAATTCGGGCTACGCCTTTACCAAAAACCGGCGGGTTCAGATCTTGCGAACTTGAAATAAATAAGCTGCCGGCGGTTGCATCCGGTGTGACCAGGCTGAGGTTCAGCTCACGCGACTCGGCACCGGTCAGATAGGCGAATAATAGCAAGGTTTTTACACGGCCTCGGCGGAAAGCAGACGCTCACCTATTTCCCTGAATTCAGCCAAAATTGACACTATCTGGCGCAATGTTGATGTTCGACGGCGGCAGAAGTACGCTGACGCTATTGATGGCGAATGAATCGACATTGATGGGTATTGACAAGATGCAGGCCGGATAACTTGGGAGTATCGGGTCTGGATTATTCACAAGGAAGGACGGAAATGAGAACCATATTCGTGCTGATTGCGGTGGCAGGCCTGTCGGGTTGCGCCTCTCATTTGGAGCGTGAGCAGGCATCGCTCGATAACACTTGCGCAGAAAAAAGAATGACCGCGTCAACCTGCCAGAGATTTCAAAATACTTTTTATGAGATGAAGGCTGGACCCTACGGCGTACCAAAAACAACAAACTCATCGTGCTCGACTGGCGAATGACCGCTAGACCCCCGAAAGCAAACTGCCGCCTGATATGATGCTGACCAGCTGCTACTGACCCATTACAGCTGTCGGTTGATGCAAGATCATCATCACAATCGGGTCCGGTACCATCGGCAACCAGAAAAGGCTATATGCGAGCGTTTCCCTCAGATCGAATGAGTCGAGGTCACGGCCCGGTACCGCGGCGAAAAAAGAACAAGAGTCGCAGTTTGCACCGCCGGCTAATTCGCTGGCTTTGCGTAGGTGGGCTGTCGTTTTTCTGTCTGAGTTTGTTGATGGTATTGCCACTTCGCTGGATCGATCCTCCAACAACGGCGTTTATGCTTCAGGATGATAGTGATAGAAAACCGGTGCGGTACGAATGGTCGGCGTGGGAAAACATAGGAACCACGTCCCCGATTGCCGTGGTCGCCGCGGAAGACCAGAAATTCGCGAGCCATTTTGGCTTTGATCTGAAATCCATCCGTGAGTCTGTAGAGGACTTCAACGACGGGGCATCCCTCCGCGGAGCATCCACAATCACGCAACAGGTGGCGAAGAATCTCTATTTGTGGCCTGGCAAGAGCTTTCTTCGAAAGGGTGTTGAAGCGTATTTTACAGTCTTGATTGAGGTGACATGGCCTAAAAAACGCATCCTCGAGATATACCTGAACATCGCTGAATTTGGACCGGGAATCTACGGTGTCGGCGCAGCGAGTAAAATATATTTTGGCAAGTCGCCGATCGAACTAAGCGATGCCGAGGCGGCATTGCTTGCCGCAGTTCTTCCAAACCCAAAGCAGTTGCGTGTTAGCCAACCGACTCCGTACCTGCTCGAACGACGGACCTGGATTATCGAGCAAATGCAACGATTGCGTCGCGAACAGTGGTCAATATCGATGGAATGAATTAATCGCGGCGGCCGCGACAATGGCCGCTATTGATGAAAGCATAGGCGCTTTGGTAGGGAAAGCCTGTATTGCATCGTCGAATCATCGAGTGCAAGGTCGGATATTCTTATAAATAACAACAAAGCTAAAACCGTCGAAAGAAAGGGACAGACTGGATCAAATCTTCACAGCAAATATTCCACTGACGATCTATCAGCACGCGGTTGTCTGTCAAAAAAAAACAAGAAAGGGGATTACGATGGGAATTGTTACTTCGATTACAGAAAATGTACTTAACTTCCTCAAAATAGAATCCGGGTCCGATCCTGAAGCAGCATCCGCGGAAGAGCACGTGGCGACAACGGAACAGGAAATGCAGATGATTGCCAACATTCAACAGGCTTTTGAAGAGATGCGCCGTTAAGCTGCCCAGACGGGACACAATTTACGCCCCTGTTTCCGCGAACCTGGCTCGGGTTGAATCAGCGTTGCTAATCACTTTTGGCCTGCCATTCATCGAGTGGATGGAGCGGAACGTCGTTGACCATTAATGACCGATCGCTTCACGCCCGGAACCAGCCATTCGAGTGCTAAACTGCCGACGTCTGACCCGAAGCGGACGGTCTCAAAAATACGCAAACGTCAGGGCAATCTACAATTCCCAGTCGCGGTGCTGAATATACGCCGGGGCCGGCAGGTTTTTTGACTTTTCCGATTGATCCCCAAGCCATTCAAACCACTCACCCCACGAAGGTTGTTGCTGCACGTCACGCATTTCATTTTGCCAAACACGCAATTTTCGGTTCATCGTGATCACAATGCCGCCAGCAAGATCCAGTACCAAGCTCATCGGTGCAATCCGCCTGAACACCAGCAATCCCATGGTCTCGAATGATGTTGTAACCGTTATCGCAGCTTTTTGATACTCAATACCCTCAGCCCTCATGTCTTCTAAGCCTATTCCATCCGGGAGGGGCTGAAGAAGTGCGATGGCCTGAGCCAAATCCTCACTGTAAAACGTTTGCATCAGATTGATGGCCACCGCATTCCGTTGTTGTTCCCTAAACTGTCGAATTTGAAACCAGCCGAATACCAAACCGGTGATGATGGACCCGGCACCAATAATATCGGCCAGATTGGCTAATGTGGACAGTGTCATTTCGCTCATATTTTGATCGCTTTGATTAATACAATTGCATGTCTGTGAGAGTATATCCTGCAGTATTTATTTCCCACTGCTAATCGCCGCGGCACGTGTTGGGTTAATATTGCCATCCAAATATCGTTGGCCGAATGTCCACTTTCGGCCCGATGGTCTGACACGCTTCACAGTGACAGCAATCAATTGACTTTCTGGAGCACCTGGTGAATGCATGATTTTGGGACTTTACTAAGAAGAAACTGGTCCTAGACTTAGAGGCAGATCAGGCTCATTTAGATATTGGGCTTGTTTTAAATCCGGGCGGTTCGAGGACGTATACATGTCGCCGAAAAAAACACCAGCAGATATCAACACACAGGACGAGATTGTTGCAATGGCTCGGCGTCAGCAGGCGCAGCGGGAGAAGGGCTACCGGGCGCAAGCGTTCAAGCTGTATCCCAAGATATGCGCGCGGTGCGGTCGCGAATTTAGTGGCGAAAAACTGCGGGAGCTCACCGTCCATCATAAAGACCACAATCACAATAACAATCCACCCGACGGCAGCAACTGGGAGTTGCTTTGTCTCTACTGTCACGATAATGAGCACGCGCGGTATCAAGTCGCTGATGCGTATAGTCGGGCTACGCCGGGCGAGGAGCGAGTACCCCCGTCTACCCACAGGCCGTTTGCTGTCCTCGAGTCATTATTGAAACGCAAGACATAGGTATCCACTCCCAAGTCATGACTCAATAATTGGTTGTGGACGGAAAGTCCTTTGGCAAAGAGATGGGTGAGGACCAACCATTTGTACTGCACATATTAAGTACATCCCAAAATTGACGGGTTTTCGCTACCTGCGATAATTGCCAAGTCGATCATGGCAAATCCGAGCAAAGTCGGGGACGCAAAGCCATGGCCTGCGTTACGATAAGTTGATCGCGGATAATATAGCCGTGCGTGGCTACACAGCCACGGCTGGAGAGAAAGGCCAGGGTCCGGATAACGCAACAATATTGGTTATCTACATGGATAAATGGCAATGGGACATTACCAATTACTTGATCGAGCTGACCATCACATTCCGGGATCCGGTATCCGGTGCTGCCGTCGCTTCAGGAAACTCTTATCACACCTCGCTGACAAGGCTTTCACCCGAAGAAATGATTGACTAAATCCTGACGAACATATTCGAAGCCGACAAAGCACTGGCGAAGTAGGTCCATGACGGTCTGCCGTCGGCAATTGAGCGCAGGCACGCTGATTGGGCGCTGCTTTTGTCTTCTGGTGGCAGCCTGCGCATCGCCCGCCCGTATGGATCAAATCGAGATTGCCGAAGGAATAGAATGGCTCGTCAGTATCGTAGACGCGGACTCTCCGTAGTTTCAGGCCGATCGGGGGTGGGAATTTTGAGATGCAGGGTAATCACTGATGATCTTGCGACCCCCCCTACAAAACCACGAAGGCAGCGCCGGCCAAAATCAGATACAGGCCGATGGCGATCCAGAAGTCTCCCCGGGTGAAGTTGCTCCACATACTCGTGCGTCGCTCATAAAAGTCTGCGGAAGCCTTCTGAAAGCCAGTGTCGCTGATGTCATCGTTTGCAGGCGCGTCTTCAATCTGACCGACTGACCGGTCATTCATCGCTCGTTTAATCTTCTTATTTTTCATACTACACCGCCCGGTAATTGACCTTGAGTCTAGCTTGAGTCCTGCATTTATAGCACCAAAAGTTCAACCGTGCCACACGGCACTAATTGGATGTGTCTGACTTATGTGGCAGAGACGACGCCGGTCGGATTCACCGGGGCACAGTCCGCAGAACACGCCCGACAGCAGCCGTTCGCCTGATATGATGGCGCGTCCTGCACATGAGCCTCACATGACGAACCAAACGGATCAGCGATTTTCTTCGCGCATGGGAATGCTTCTGTGCGTGCTCGGTATCGCGGTCGGTACGGGCAATATCTGGCGATTCCCGCGCATTGCCGCGCAAAATGCCGGCGAAGATGGCGCCGGCGCATTTCTTGTTGCATGGGTCGTGTTCTTGTTCGTTTGGAGCGTGCCATTAATCATTGCTGAGTTCGCACTTGGGCGCAAAGGTCGCATGGGCGTCGTCGGTACGTTCGCAAAAATCGCGGGCGAAAAATTCGCCTGGATGGGTGCGTTCGTCGGCTTCGTGGCGACGGCCATCATGTTTTACTACTCGGTCGTGGCCGGTTGGTGCGTCTACTACCTGATTCAGATGACCGTCGAGCCCCTTCCTCTCAGTACCGCGGCAGCGCAAGGCGTCTGGGATGGGTTCCAGAGTGGCGGATTTCCGGTTGTTTTTCATGCGCTCGCCATGGGTCTCGGTGCTGTTGTCGTCTGGAACGGCGTTCGTTCGATCGAGCGTGCGAACCGGGTTCTTATCCCAGCCTTGCTTTTTATCGTGCTCCTCTCGCTGGTGCGTACGCTGACCCTGGATGGTGCGTCCGAGGGCATTGCGTTCTTGTTCACACCCGACTGGCCCACGCTGCTGCAACCGCGGATCTGGCTCGAAGCACTCACTCAAAACGCCTGGGACACGGGTGCCGGCTGGGGACTGATACTGACCTACGGCGCCTATATGCAAGGCCGGCACGGCGTTGTGAAAAACGCAATCATCACCGGCGTTGGCAACAACACCGTGTCACTCCTCGCCGCCATCATCATTTTCGGCACCGTATTCGCCATTCTCGGCGCACAAATGAGCAAGGTCGAAGTGCTCGAGATCATGAAGGCGAGTGGCCCGGCGGCAACCGGACTGACCTTCATCTGGATGCCGCAGTTATTTGCAAAGATGCCGGCCGGCAACATATTCGCGATATTATTTTTCCTCGGCCTGGCCTTTGCCGCCTTCAGTTCTTTGATCGCAATGATAGAACTCAGCACACGAATACTGGTTGATTTTGGCGTCGCGCGTCGACAGGCGATCCTCGGCGTTTGCATTGTCGGCTTCACACTGGGAATCCCGTCGGCAATCAACCTGGAGTTTTTTGCGAATCAGGATTTCGTGTGGGGCGTCGCATTGATGATTTCCGGCGCGTTTGTCGCATTCGCGGTCATTCGCCACGGCACTACTCAGTTCCGAAAAGAGTGCATCGACAATCAACCGAGCGACTGGAATGCGGGGCCTCTCTGGGACATGGCGATTCGCTACCTCATTCCGCTACTTGCCGCGGTGCTGCTTGGCTGGTGGCTCTACCAGGCGGCCGCCGTTTACGCGCCAGACCGCTGGTTCGACCCGTTCGATCCCTTTTCCGTCATGACGTGCCTGGTGCAATGGAGTATCCCGCTGCTTGTCTTCATCCTGCTGAATCGGTGGATGGCCCGGCGGACCTTGGGCGCGCGCGACGGGACAGAATGAATCTCTGCACGGGCCCAGTCATTTGATAACGGCATCGGGCGAAAATTAGACCTTCGAAGTACTGCCTTGTAGTCGTAAAAGTCGCTTCGACCCCTTATTTTTGTCGTCAGAATTGCATCGACCATGAGATCGCAAGCGTGTCCAGATCTGCGCCCGTAATCCTCTGCGTTTCGCTACGGCTGTAGGCCAGCTTAATACCCTGTTTTTGGCTGACAGGAAAACCCACTGAAAGAGCAGCCAGGAGGTCGGCTTTGTCGTCGTTTTTCGGCACATCGTTAACCCTTGTTTCGCCACGCCAGCCGTATGCCGCGCTCAACGATGCCCACAACCCAGGTCTGAATACGTGTATCACGTGAGCTTGTAACGCCTGGATCGGATCCTGCTCAAGGGTATTGCCGCCCCAAAAATCCTCATTCTTACCGAAGAAATAAATCGAGCCCGTTAACTCATATGACCACTTCCCGCGGGTGTGCAGCACACCGATCTGGGGACGGGTGACGTAACGATTCTGTCCGAGGTTGAGCAGCTTGTCTTCAAGGTAATCTCCGAGCGGGACCTTCACAGCTATGGCGGCTCCGACGACGGTGTTTACAGGTTGTGCTGCCGCGCGCTGTCTAAATTCATCCATCCCAACCGCCGGCGCACCATAAAGATTGATGGACAGCCGAAAAACCGGATCCGCCAGACCGTCTCGAGTGACGCTTGCAGGAGCACCCTCAAGGAGACCGCTCCAGACCCCGTGTTGCCACGGAACAATCGCATCGAAACGGGCGGATCGTCCGAACAGTCCAAAGCTATGGGAGTAAGAAACGACGAGGGTATGCATATCGACCGTGCCGCCCTGAATCTGCAAGACCGGATCAAAGGCGATGTCGCCGGTTGAAAATGCGTATCCAGTACCGATGACGTTCATCCCGACGGGCATAGGCGTCCAGCGTCTGGGCTCCACATCCTGACCAAAGGCCTGATTAGTCAGCACATAGCATAAGCTGATAACGAGCAATGCAGGAAGATTGGTTTGACTAGCTCGCATTTCTTATTTTTCTCCTGGGGCCGCGGCTCTATGCAGTACGAGCGTCTTCAATTCTACTCTACAGCCGCGCCAATTCCACCGCCCGAGGTTCTTCGTAACTAAACTGATAGAATGCTCCGCGATCAGACAAAGCGTGGGCGGATATTGTGAGCAAGAAAAAGAAGTCTAAGAACCGGACACGGAAGCCGATCGAGAATTCGAGCAAAGTTGTTGCGCCAGCGGCAGTGCGCCGCCGCACGCCGATGGTGACGGTATTGCTGCTTGCTTCCGTCGTCGTGTTGCTTGGTCTGTGGTGGAATTCACGCACGCCTGCGCCGAGCGCGGCGAGCACCACACAGCAGATCGAAACTTCGCCGAGTGTTGTGCCAGCAACGGTGACACCGCCCCCTGTGACATCCGCCGACTATGTCGGTCGTGCGGTGTGCGCGAGTTGCCATACTGAGGAAGACCGCCTGTGGCAAGGCTCGCATCACGATCTCGCCATGCAGGAGGCGAATGCTGCCACGATGCTTGGCGACTTTGCCGATCAGACCTTTACCTATTACGACATTACCTCACACTTCTTCAAACGTGACGACACCTTCGTCGTCAACACCGATGGCCCCGACGGTGAGCTGACCGATTACCCGATCAAATACGCCTTTGGCGTTTGGCCACTACAGCAGTATCTGGTTGAGTTTCCCGGCGGGCGTTTACAGACGCTGCCGCTGGCCTGGGACGCGCGGACCGGGGAAGCGGGCGGCCAACGCTGGTTTCATCTCTATCCGGATGAACGCATCGACCATAAGGATCCCTTGCATTGGACCGGTGTGTATCAGAACTGGAATCTGCAGTGTGCCGCATGTCATTCGACCAATTTAAAGAAAGGTTATGACGCAGCCAGCAACAGTTACAAAACGACCTTCAGTGAATTGAATGTTTCCTGCGAGGCCTGTCATGGTCCCGGTTCACGCCACGCCGACTGGGCCACGCAGGTCAAACCGCCGTATCGGGCTAATGACGATATGGGGCTGGTCGTGCAATTGCACAGCCGTTGGAACGAGGCCTGGAAATTCACAGGGCCTGGCGAAAAGATCGCGCAGCGCGATACGCGTGCCGATGCGGCCGTGATGAACGGCTGTGCGGCCTGCCACGCACGTCGCTCGACGCTGACAGAGACCGTCGCGCCGGGCGCGCCACTCGCGGACTCGCATCGCCTTGCCGAACTCACGCCGCCGCTGTATCACGCCGACGGTCAACAACGTGACGAGGTTTATGTGTGGGGATCGTTCCTGCAAAGCCGCATGTACCAGAAAGGCGTCACTTGCCTGGATTGTCACGATGCGCATACGGCCAAATTGCGCGTGGAAGGAAATGCCTTGTGTGTACGTTGCCACGTCGACGCTCAGTTGGATTCGCCGCAGCATCATTTTCACGAAGTGGGCACGGCGGGTGCGCAGTGCGTCGAATGTCATATGCCGGCGCAGAACTACATGGTGGTCGACGCGCGACGCGATCACAGCATCCGCCTGCCACGGCCGGATCTGTCGCAGACGCTGGGCAGTCCGAACGCGTGTACCCAGTGCCACACCGAAAAGAAATCAGAATGGGCCGCTGCGGCGCTCGATAAATGGTATGGCAAGGGCTGGCGCGATCGACCGCACTACGGAACGACGCTGCACGCGGGTGCGACGCAAGGTGCCAGGGCTGTACCTGAGTTGCTGCAACTCGTGCAGGATGAATCCAGTCCGGCCTTGGTGCGTGCGACGGCGGCAACCTTGCTGCAACCCTATATGAACCAGGACATGCTGATAGCCGCGCGGGCGCTGTTGCACAACAGCGATCCGGAGATACGCATTGCCGCGTTGGGACTTATCGAACCCGCCGATCCGGTCAACCGGGTGCTGTCGGCATCGCCCTTGCTCGAAGATCCGGTGCGCGGTGTGCGCATTGAGGCCGCGCGCATTCTTGCCGACGTGCCAGACGACCAACTCCCACAGAGTCGTCGCGGCGCACGTGCATCCGCGTTGAACGACTACATTGCATCACTGCAACATGACGCCGACTGGCCGGCCGCCAACGTCAATCTGGGCAATCTGTATCTGCGCCAGGGCGATGCTGAGAAGGCCATCGCGGCTTATGAACGCGCACTGGAACTCGATGCGCAATTTGCTGGTGCCTACGTCAACCTCGCCGACGTCCATCGTGCACTGGACCAGGATGACAAAGGCGAACAGATATTACGGCGCGGCCTGGAGCAGTTGCCGCAGGCCGCGGACCTGCATCATGTGTTGGGGCTGTTGCTGGTGCGCAAGGCAGATACGGCCGCGGCTGTCGCAGAGCTTGAAGTAGCAGTGCAGCTGTCACCAGACAGCGTCCGCTATACGTACGTCTATGCCGTGGCTTTACATTCGACCGGTCAGACCGACAAGGCGATCAAGGTATTGCGTGAGGCGGATGTGCGTCTACCCAATGCGCCGGACATACTCGGCACGCTGGTTTCGCTGTACCGCGAGGCAGGTGATATGTCGGCAGCACTTGTTTATGCACGCAAGCTCGCAGTGGCGTTGCCGGATGATTCCGGTGTGAAGAGACTGGTACTCGAATTGGAGGGAGCGAAATAGCTTATTAACTATCCTGCATGCAGGATGCTGAGAACTCCTACAGAGCCACGAAGGCAACGCTGGCCAGGATTGCATACAGGCCAATCGCGATCCAAAAGTCTCCTTGCGTGAAATTGCTCCACATCCTCGTACGTCTCTCATAAAAGTCTGCGCAGGCCTTCTGCAAGGCGTCGTCGTGGCTGCTATCGTTTGCAGCCTCATCTTCGACCTGACTGAATAGTCGGTCATGCACTGTTCGCGTTAACTTTTTGCGCTTCATACCACACCACCCGGCAATTGTCCGTGAGTCCAGTATGCACAGCAGCAAGAGTTCAGCCGTGTCACACGTCACCAATGCCCGTCGGTATTTGACATAAGTCACGATTTTTTTGTTAAAACTGCTGCATGTGTCGCACTAATTCTGCCCGCTATACATAAAATATTCGGGTACCTTTTTTTCGGATAGACAGCATGATTCATCTGACGTTGTTTTTTACTGTGTGGGTTGCCGTTGCAGCTGTCGGAATTAACCAGAGACGGTCTAAATTCTTGTCTATTGGTATTGGGTATCTGGCATCACTCGGCGTTTTCTTTGTCTCACTGGCGCTGTTTGACGAAAGCGTGCAAACCGATGATTCGCCGATGCAAATTCCCCGAGCGCCATCAGCTCAACATGTACAGCAACAGGCTCGTCAGGCACCGGAGCACGCATTCTTAAGTGAGACTGCGCTGATCTGCCGGGCAGCAGATCAGGTGCCCCAGTTTCTGGCCGACCTCGAAAACAAACGAGCTCCTAATATGGTTGATTGTGCATACAATCCGACGAAAGAACGAACGCGCGTCGATATAGTTGCCAGACAGACAATTGGCCAGGAAACATTAGTACATTGGCGCAAGCCCACCAATGGTTTTGAGGGCTGGACATTGGAGAGCAATCTCGCACTTGTTGCTAGTCGTTAGCCACCGGTTCTTTACAAAGAAACTCCACTTTTCTTCGGTCGAAGACACGTCCAACCCGAACAAGACATACGCTTGCTAAGCAAGGCGTGGAGACGTTTCGCCCGGAATAAGCGGCCCGCCCAGCGCACTCTTTTTTCCATAATGACCCCTGCCGGCGTGTGAACTGGCATTACTGACCGTGCAATCAAGTGATGGTAGTCGGCGTTGAGCGACAGTAGAATTGTCAGGGACTATTTCGCAATATGTATTGCAACAAACCAAGGTTATTTCTCTATGATCAGATTACCGGATGGAATAGTCACTGTGCACTTCAATGAAGAGCGGTATCGAGGCGCCTACTACTTTCGTGGCGATAGACTCGTGGTAACCGCCTATGGCCTTAAAGAGTCTTCAGTGGATGCGGCGGTCCTGAATGGCGAACAAGGAAAAGCAGCGCTCAATCTCGCCAAGCTGGTTTTGATCGACATGATCAAAGGCGTTAGCGAAATGCATTTTCCGTACCCGGAACTTTCCTTACAAGGATCAACCACCGCCATCTGCTACTGATGGGCACCCATCGGTTTCGCTAAGCTAACCGTCTCCACCGTACCGGCGTGCTATTCAATTTCATCATCGTCCGAACCAGTGCGCAGGCGTACTTTCATACGAACCTCGTCATCGGAACTTTTTTCACTGGCCTGTGGTTCACCAATAATTATGCGTTCCGCGAGATCGGCATTTACGCTCACAATTGCCGCGCGCGTATTCGCGGACCGCTCATTGGCGAGCACATCGAGCCTTCCTTCCGCAAGCTGCTGCACGCCGATAAGCTGTAGACGCAATTCGGCCGTGTAAGCAAGTTCATCGAACTGCTCTTCAATATCACCTTGCTCGATTTCGGCATTGGTCGTTGTGAACTGAAGACGCAAGGCCTCCAGCGCTACAGGCGCATCCTGGGTCAAGCCTGATTCGGCGAAAAGTTTCTCCAGCACGGTTTTTCGCTGCTTTGCATACATTGCGTCATCGATGTCCGCTGTCGCGTTTTCTGCAAGGCGTTCCTCGACCAATTCATCCAGTTGCGCCGTTTTCAACGCGAGACCATCGACGTCAGCGTCAATGACGCCACGAAGCTCCAGCACCAGCTCCGGTCGCAGCGCCAGCGCCTCAGCAAGTTTGCCAGCGCGCTGTATTTCCGGCGGCAGCAGATCCGAACGTCCAGCAGGAAATGCAACATATTCGAGATCACTGGCTTCAACACCCAGTATTTTGCCCAGCAATGCAAAAGGCGAAGCAACGATCTTGACGATCAGTCCACCGAGCGCCTTGAGCACGACTCGACCATAACGGAAATCAGGGTCATCAACGTTGCCCCGAACCGGCAGGTCTATGTCAATCTTGCCGTCAGGGTCTTTCAGCAATGCAACCGCAAGACCCAACGGTAAACTCATTGCCCCAGGGTGTGGCACCTTGTCGCCCAGTTCCAGGTCCCGGAGAACGATCTTGTTTTCTCCGATGAGTTGGCTTTCGGTTATTTTGTAGCCGAGATCAAGATCCAGTTTGCCACTCGCAATCTCCCTCCCTGCAAATGGAATGGTGTACGCGGAAAACTTCGGCATCTCTACATTCTGAAAGGCAACCTTCAGGTCCGTGTTGCGCGATGTGTCAAGTGGCGTGATGTTTCCGGAGATGCGTAAGAAACCAACCTCATCAACCTTGCCTTCCAGCGATACCGTTGATGGCTCCTTGCTACTCGTTGCAATCGTTGACATGTCGCCATTGAGATTTGCGATAGTCGCGGCGAACGGCAATGGCAGCGACAGATCTGCAAAGTCTGCGGCACCTTCAGTAATTACGACACGCCCTATGGTTACGTCGAATGGCGATTCGGCAGATTCTGCCACTGCGACCTCATCCTTCGTCGCAACGTCTTCCTCATCAAGATCCGCTTTTCGTACGCGGCCGAGATTCACGCTGCCGTCTTTCCCGATCAGAATATCGCCATAAGGCTGGTGCACATGAATTTCGGATATTTCGAGCGACTGACCGGCGCTGCTGAACGCGAATTTCTGCACAGCAAGTTTCGCCCAGCTACCGAGTCGCGAACCCTCGTCGGTTTCGGTCATCAGGAAGTCAACAACGTCCAGGTCGCCACGTAGCAGCAATGGCTCGGCGCTCGAACTTTGCAGACGGCCGGACATATTCAGAGCACCGCTATCAAGATTCACATCTGCCTGCGTTTTTAGATACGGATGCGCACCGGCCAGCTGCAGACCGTCAATCGTCAACGCAAAATCAAGCACTGGTTCGGGCAGAATGGTCATTGTGCCGTCGAGGGCGATATTGCCGCCCGTACGGGCAACGACGTTAAGCTTCGTCGGAAAACTTGCGCCGGGTTCATTGCTGATACCGGTGATACCAAGGTCGAGCGACTGAAGTCCGATGTCGGCCTGTGGCACGACGCTATCGTCAATCAACACCAGCGATAGCCGATTGACTGCCAGCTGCTGCAGGGAAAACTTCCATGCGTCGCCACCCGTAGTTGGGTCGCTACTTTCAGCAGCCAATGGCTCAGCAGCCAATGGTTCATCGTCGGCCAGCGCAGGTTCTGCAGCGGCGTTTGCCGGTCCGAGATCGAGCGCGCCATCTGCTTTTCGATACAGGCTGATTGCTGCATCGTCAATCGATAGTGATGCGATTGCCAGAGTCTGTTCTGGCCAGCGCAACGTTCCGCCGGTCACCTCTATACCTGGAATAGCGAACAGATCGCGCTCGGCCCCGCTGTCGCTGGATGAACCGTGGAAACTGCGCACCAGCACGTCTGAGAAGGTCAGATTGAAGTTGTCGATCGCGGCGCTGATGGCGCCGTCTGCTCCAGTAACTACGCTGTAATCCAGTTCGGCACTGGCGGTGCCATCGACAATGTCGACGCCTGTTTCGTGGCGCATGTACGCGGACGCTAGCGGAAAATGCGAGCCTTCGATGGTCGCGTGACCGATGGAATTGATTGGACTCAGTTGCAGCGTCCCCGACCAGCTCAGTGTTCCCTGAGTTTCAGTTGTGATGACGACATCTTGCCGTCCCTCACGCTTTGGCAGGGTATTCAGTTCAGCAATATCGATGTTGACAGGCCCAAATACCGTCTCAACCGGGTCCACCGGCACTTGATCGTTCCAGTTCACGACACTGTCATGGATCGCGAAATCGAATATGAGCAGGCGCGGCGGTGATGAATCTACCGCTTCGACCGGTGCATGTTCCGATTCAGGTTTTTCTTTCAAAAGACCGGCAGCATTCAGGGCGCCTGACGCATCACGGGCGAGGAACAACTCAGGCCCGACAACATAGAATTCATCGAAGGTCAGCGCCCAGCGGAACAGTGAGCTCAGCTGAAAATTGACGTAAATCTGATCAACAGTCGCGAGCGTATTGCCGGCGCTATCCGTGAGTTGGGAATCGTCAATCTTCAGACTCAGGACAAATGGGTTGATCGCGACCTTGCCTATATCGAGTTCTGCATTGAGATTTTCGGTAACTGACTCGATAGCCGTCTTCTTGACCAGCCACGGCGCCAGGAAAAAACCCAAAATCGCATAAACACTGACGGTTATCGCGACGCCAATCAGGTATTTCCGGTAAGCCGTGGCGGCGTTAATCAGTTGACGAGTTCTGCCTGTGGCTTTTCCGTTCATTCAGTGTCCACTTGAACTACAGTAATCGGCATGTATAAGCGATACGGTCGACCTGCAACATCGCTTCCAACCCCTTGTTCCAGAACGTAATGCCATCGCCGCTATATTTCGCTCCGGATGCCGCACGCTCGTGCATCAGCATGTATTCGCCACCCGGTAGCACGACCTTTAATGTATCCGGTCCGACAAATTGTGTCTCGACGTTCATTTCGTCATTGCAAGCATAGCGCTGGCTCGACGCGGTTTGCGGATCAACGCGATCCTGGGGCAGCGGCTCAATGCCGGTGGCGGCTGTCGGTTCAGGGCGATTCAATTTTAGTCGAGGTTTCCCGATATCGTCGAACAAAATCAGAAATGCTGTATTGAGCTCATATCGACGCGCGTCTTGCAAAGCAGTCAGGAATCGACTCTCTTGCTGCATTAATGCTGGCACGCAGGCCATGCGCGTACTTCCTGTACCGGAAACCATAAACTCCTCAGCGTCAATAGCCACCTCCCCGAAGTAACGATTGCAGCCCGTTGAACCGGAGATGCGATTGTCTGTCTCAAACTGCAATGTAATATCGCTTCCGTCAACGACGCCCGATTGGTTGATGGCTTCGACCCGCCATTTTGTGCCGCTCAAGTCCGGTGCTTCAATTGCGACGAGTGCCGCCGGTGTAGGGTCGTTCGTACAGGAGGAAATAAACCCTGCACAAAGCGCCATCAACATGCAGCGACGCAGCGTCGATTTCACTTGTCGTTCTGATTTCTTCATATTGAATTTCCTGAATACCCAGGTCATAAAATTATGCGCAGAACGAGTTTACACGGTTGGTGGTCGAGTGCGCGGCAGTTTGGCCACCTGTAAAGCAGGCGACACATTCGATGTCTGAATTTTGAGTTAATGCGATTCAAGGGCATACTTGGGGCACCGAAAATTGGCGATTGACGCCGCACGATTTGCTTCTCTGGCCGTCGACCGGTGGGAAAAGCATAAATTCGAATGAAAACAAATCACTGGAGAATATCCAGTTACAACCGAGCACATGCTGATGAATCTCCGAAACGTATGCATCGCTCCGCGAATCGCGCGAGTAGTGACCATCCTGATTATAACAATGTGGTCGGGGAATCTGTTGGCACTGGAGTGGCCACAGGAAATAGTTGGCGACAAGGCCACGATCACGATTTATCAACCTCAGCCGGAAAGCCTTATTGGCAATCAATTAAAAGCCCGGGCGGCCATGTCTTTTCAAATGAAAGATGCCAGTGAACCAATCTTTGGCGCGATCTGGTTTAC
>JALHUQ010000173.1 GCA_022866645.1 Woeseiaceae bacterium
AGAAAGTGGAATTGGTCGTCGAAGCGCGAGTAGCCCGGCAGGCCGGCTTCCAGCACGAAGCGCTCAAAAAACCAGGTCACGTGTGCCAGGTGCCACTTCGTCGGACTAACGTCGGGCATGGTCTGAACGACCGTGTCCTCAGGCCGCAGGTCTGCGATCAGCGCGAGCGTCTGCTCGCGCGTACGACGATATCGGTCTGACAAGGTGGCGGTAGTCATCTCTGCCCTGTGTGTAGCCATGGAATTCCCGGATTGAGGTGACTGCGGTCAAACAACCGTACCGCACCCAAGCAGACCTCGCCACCCGTCGCTTTATTTCAGCCGTGAGTTAAGGTGACAGTGACCTTAACTCGGGAGTTAAGGTCACTGTCACCTTAACTAGTGCAGGGGTAGCTCGGTTTTCTTTTGTACCGTGCGGATAGTCACGCTGGAATTGACTCGCGCGACGCCGGGCAGCCGGGTCAGGGCGTCGCGGTGGAGTCGCTCGAAGTCGGCCATGTCGGCTACTACAACGCGCAGGAGGTAGTCGAATTCGCCGGTCATGAGATAGCATTCCATGACCTCGGGGATGCTCTTTACGGCCTCCTCAAACGCCGCCAGCTCGCGTTCTTCCTCACGGTGCAGACCAATCTGGACGAAAACGCTGCCGGGCAGGCCGACTTTCTTCTGGCTCAGCAGCGCTGCATAGCGGTCGATGATTCCCGATTCCTCAAGTGAGCGAACGCGTCGCAGGCAGGCCGATTCCGAAAGACTCACCGCGGCAGCCAGATGCACATTGCTGATGCGCCCATCCTTCTGCAGCGCGTTGAGTATCAAACGATCGAATCTATCCAGCGCCATCGCAGAACCTTGCTCAAAATTGTTAATAAACGACAGAAACTGCCATAGATAAGCGATCTTGTCACGTATTTCGCAAGCTAATGCCGCTCAACGCCACGTATCTTAGCGCGAGAAACTGGCCGGTTCCGGTCTGGAGAGAGAACATGAAGATTGGTGTACCTAAAGAGATAAAGACCCTCGAGTTCCGCGTTGGCATGACGCCTGCCGGTGTTCACGAGGTCGTCATCGAAGGCCACGAGGTCATCGTAGAGACCAATGCCGGATCTGGTATTGGAGTAACAGATGCGGATTATGAGGCAGCAGGGGCAACCGTGGTTGCATCCGCAGCGGAAGTATTCGCTGCAGCAGAGTTGATCGTCAAAGTAAAAGAGCCCCAATTGCACGAGTGCGCGATGCTGCGCCCGGGCCAGGTGCTGTTTACGTATCTGCACCTCGCGGCTGATGCCGCACAGGCTGAGGCGCTCGTCAATTCCGGTGCTACCGCGATTGCCTATGAAACGGTTACCGGCGCGGACGGCTCTTTACCCTTATTGACGCCGATGTCCGAAGTGGCCGGCCGCCTGTCAATTCAAGCCGGTGCGTTCGCCCTGCAAAAGGCCAACGGCGGCTGCGGCAAGTTACTCGGCGGCGTGCCTGGCGTTCAGCCCGCCAACGTTCTCGTGATCGGCGGTGGTGTCTCAGGCGCGAACGCCGCCGACATGGCCGTCGGACTGGGTGCCAACGTCACCATTCTCGATCGCTCGTTGCCGCGCCTTCGCGAGCTCGACAACATGTGGGGTGGACGCGTGCACACGGTCTACTCGACAAAACATGCGATCGACGAACTGGCCCCGAAAGCCGATCTCATCATCGGCGCGGTTCTCGTTGCGGGCGCTGCAGCACCAAAGCTCGTGTCGGCACAAAACGTCAAAGACATGCAGCCGGGTTCTGTCATGGTTGATATCTCTATCGATCAGGGCGGTTGCTTCGAGACCAGTCGACCGACATCGCACGCGGAGCCGACTTACGTTGTCGACGGCGTTGTGCACTACTGCGTGACGAACATGCCGGGCGCCGTGCCGCGAACCAGCACCTACGCTTTGACGAATGCGACACTGCCGTTCGTGAAAGCACTGGCCAAGTTTGGCTGGAAAGTAGCGCTGACCCGCGACCCGCATCTTGCGAATGGACTGAACGTACATGCAGGCCACGTTAATCACGAGGCGGTTGCCCGTGATCTCGGATACGACTATCTGTCGGCTGCGGATGCTCTGAAAACGGCCTGATCATCAATACGAAGTCTTTCTTAGCATCGATCAATATTCAGCAAAAAAAAGCCCCGCAAGTAGCGGGGCTTTCTATTTCAGGAGGTTAAAGGAAACCCCGCAACAACACGGGGTATCCCCAAGCCTGAGCGGTCGCTCGCTTAGAACGTCATGCGAGCGCGAACATACCACTGACCGCCATTGAAGCCGAACGGGCTGGCTTCCGAGTAAAGTTGGCCCGAATCAGTTGCTCCCGGGTTTTTGTCAGGATAAGTATCGAAAAGATTGGTGATGCCACCAATGACTTCAAAATTCTCCCGGACCTGATAGGCGAGTTCGATGTCAACCAGCACTACCGCACCAATTCCATCGACACCGTTGCCGGTATCGTCCCATGAACCGTAGTAGTTGGCGCGAACCAACGAGCGGATCTTATCCTGGACATGGGTCCAACTCACGTTGGCCTTTACGTTTGGTAGCAAATCTTCAAGTGCCCGAACACGATCGGAACCGATCGGATTCAGCGTGCCAACACTATCCACTTTCGTCTTATTGTAGTTGGCGGCAATCGTTAAGTTCGAGTCACCACTGCCAAGCTCAAAGCCGTATCGGCCCACAACGTCGATACCCGAGGTAGTGGTATCAAAGCTGTTGGAGAAGAAAGCGAATGATGTCAAATCATCCAGACCGATAAAATCCTGACGATCGATCGTTCCGTCGGCATCAAGACCGGTTAACGCTTCCGAAACAGTCGCAGAGTTGTTGACGCCGCCATCGGCGTAATTTAATGCGGCCAGGAAATCTGACTGAGCGCCAAGTGCGACGCGATTTTCAAGTGTGATGTCGTAGAAATCGACTGTCCAGCTTGATTCGCCCACCTCGAAGACAAAACCCAGTGCCATATTGACCGCATCTTCCGGTCCCAATTGCGGACGACCATTGCCGAAACTCTCAATGTAATCTGCAGCCAGCTGGCCCGCCGGAGAAGACAGAGGCAAAGTACCCTGGTCCCGGAGAACGCCATTAACGTTCTGTGTGGTCACGTTGGTGATGTTCGCCTGGCCGGCGGTTGGTGCATGGAACCCGGTTGAGTACGCACCGCGAATGCTGAAGGCGTCAGTCACACGATACAGTCCGGCGAGCTTGAAGTTGGTCGTATTGCCAAATTCACTGAAGTCTTCGAAGCGAACCGCCGCTTGCAGTGTCAACGCATCGGTCACATCAGCCTCCAGGTCGATATAGGCAGCAATACTATCCTGATCACTGGACGAGCTATTCGGAAATCCGCCGAAGCCATTTGAACTGGATGAGAATCCCTGGTCAGCGAGTGGCCCGAGCGCAAACGATGCGGCATCGCCGGCGAACAGGTCGAACTCTTCCTTACGATACTCACTACCAAACGCCACGTTTAGATCCGAGGCAAAGCCCGTATCGATGGCGTAGACGAAGTCCGCATTGGCAACCGTTTCGGTTTGCCTTTGTCCGCCGGGAACGAAGTCTCTGGGTGTGTTGGGGCCCAGTGACGCGTTAATCGTGTTCCTGATGAAGAAATCTGATCGGTTAGAACCCTGCGAGATGCTGAAGTCATAGTCCAAGCCGGTGCCCAAATCAAAATCACCCCGGAGACCCACCGCAACTGCCATGTCCTCGTTGTCGCCGCCAAAGCGTGGGACAAAACCACCCGGAATCGTTTCGATAAAGGAGAAACATTCCGGACGGGTCGTAACCAGCGCCAGAATGGTCGGATCGGGAGTCAAGCCACCGGCGTCTCCCAGCGGAATGCCGGCAGGGCACCCACTAACACCAGCGCCGGCAAGATCGCCAACGAGTAACGAAGGACCACCGTTAGGATCCAGTGCGCCGTTAGCATCGACCAGAGGGCCGCGATAAACGCCTGCGCGTTGGCCGCCGGATGTTGCGGCGAGAGGGGTGCGATAGAAGAAGCCGCCCTCAGCCGTTCGTGTCGCGTAGTTTCCGAAGAAATAGAGTTCTGCATTTTCGCTCAAGTCGATTCCCGAATTGACGAAGAATTTGATGTCATCCGTGACATCAGGCTGACCCCAGTACTGCGGAACGTCACTCGTATAGGAGTTGATGGTTCGGAAGTCAGCCGCGGGGGCATAGCCGGCGGCAGTCATGGCCAGAGTGTCGCTACGAACAACCGAGCGAACAGTACCTCCAACATCATTGTATTCGCCGGTCAAATTGATAAAGCCCGAATTGCCAAGCGGCAGGCCAATGTTGCCCGCGATGCGATAATTGTCGCCGTCGCCATCGTAGGTAGAGCCATAGCCAACCTGTAGATCAGCGCCTTCGGAGTTGTCTCTCAGAACGAAGTTGATAACGCCAGCAATGGCATCAGAGCCGTACTGTGAGGACGCGCCGTCGCGGAGGACCTCAACTTGCTTAAGCGCAAGCGACGGAATGGAGGAAATGTCGACACCCTGAGCACCGTCGGAAACACCGCCGCCAAGGAACGAAATGATAGAACCGCGATGACGCCGTTTGCCGTTGACCAGTACCAACACGTTGTCTGGCGACAGGCCGCGTACGTTGGCAGGTCGTGAAACGGTGGCCGCGTCACTAATGGGTTGTGTGTTCACATCAAATGATGGAACAGCGGTTCGAAGCATATCCTGGACATCCGCAGATGCGTTCTGGCTGAATTCCGCGCCCGAAATGACATCGACGGGCACCGGCGAGTTTGTAGCTGAGCGATCGTCTCGACGGGTACCGGTGGTGATGACCTCGTCAAGTGCGTCGTCGTCCTGCGCAAAGCTCTGTTGCGGAAATACAACAGTCGCTGGCAGCGCCAGCGACAATAGTATTCCCCTGAATATATTGAATTTTCTAGTCACTTTTGTTTCCCCTCTTTTTTGTCTATTTGCACGCAAATTAATAAATACTGGTGCCGAGCCCGGTCACTGCCTGCTGCTCGCCCAAATCATGGTCTGTGGCTAGCGCTTGATCAAATCGCCCAAATACGTTGCAGAATAGCCACACATGATCTTCCGCACTATCGACCCTTCGGCCTAATGAGTCAACCTAATTAAGCGGATCGAGCGATTGAATGTCTATATCAAAGGGCTCCGTCGGAAGGTGGGGCTGGGGAAGCACGGCCGGATGGGGACTGGCTGATCGACGTATTCAGGCAATCAATCGCTGGTTGGTGACGTCACCTCGGGCTCCCGCCCATGCCATCAGGCAGAACCTGACCGCACGCGCAAGAAGCCCCGCACGTAAGGCACCGACACCAGCAGGCCAGTCAAACGCGTTTAACGTCTCGACCGAGTTTGACTTCACGAGCAACGATCTGGTCAACAACCGTACCGACTACGACGACTGCTGCGGGCGTGACGAGCGCGGGAAGTTGGCAAAACTTGCGTTTCTTTACAAACGATTTCGATATCGAGACCAAAGGTTTTGACGTTGTTGCTACCTATCCGTCGGATTGGGTAGCAGGCACTACGACGTTCAGCCTGGCGTTCAATCAGGCGTCGACGACATGCGCCTTCGGTACGCAATGGACCAGTAGAAAGGCTAAAAAGTAACGGTAGTCTTCGGACTGTGAGAAGCCCCGTTCATGACGAGCGGGGCTTATTTTGGCCTGCCGGCGGGCGAGCGGCGCCGGGGCCTATTTTGCCCTTGACTGTGGGTGCCGTGGTCGGTCTAATACCCCGCTCTCCGAGGGCCTCCGCTCTCATTGCAATTGCAGAAAATTTGGCCAGGTAGCTCAGTTGGTAGAGCAGCGGACTGAAAATCCGCGTGTCGATGGTTCGATTCCGTCCCTGGCCACCATTC
>JALHUQ010000174.1 GCA_022866645.1 Woeseiaceae bacterium
ATGGCGTGATTGTCACCGTAATAGACGTTCACATTTTCTGCGACCATGAATGGATTTTCACAGTGCACATTACCGACCGTTTCGCGGCCAAGTTCCACTTGTTGCTTGCGAAATTTTGTAACTACCATTTCTGCTCCATGCGGCGGCGGACTATGACTGCGGCAAGATTCATCAGAACCAGGAACGCCAGCAATACGATGATTGCCGCTGACGTGCGCTCGGCAAAGGCGCGTTCAGGGCTGTCTGCCCAGAGGTAAATCTGCACGGGCAGCGCCGTTGATGGGTCGGTAAATCCGCCCGGTACATCGACGATAAACGCGATCATGCCGATCATCAAGAGCGGCGCAGATTCTCCGAGCGCGCGGCTCATGCCGATGATCGCACCCGTCAACATCCCCGGCATTGCCAGAGGCATGACGTGATGAAAAACGACCTGCATTCTCGATGCACCAAGGCCCATCGCCGCTTCGCGAATTGACGGAGGAACCGCCTTAATTGCAGCACGGGAGGCAATGATAATTACCGGAAGCGTTAACAACGCAAGAACCAGACCTCCGACCAATGGCGCGGAACGCGGCAATGACATCCAGTTGATAAATACAGCGAGCCCAAGCAAGCCAAAAACGATTGAAGGTACGGCTGCCAGATTATTGATATTCACTTCGACGAGGTCAGACCAACGGTTCTTGGGCGCGAATTCTTCCAGATAGATCGCCGCCGCAACGCCTATGGGGAAAGACAACGCAATGGTCACCACCAACATGAAGAAGGAACCCATCATTGCACCCTTAATGCCAGCCAGCTCGGGTTCCCGGGAATCGCCGTTCGTGAACAGGGCTGCGTTGAACCTCTTGTCGAGGCGCCCTGCGCGCTGCAGTGAATTGATCCAGCCAATTTGCTGGTCGGACAATGGCCGCAGACTCGCATCGAGAGAGGCATCAATATTGCCTTTCATCAGCATGTCGACGGTTGCGGAGGTCGGCAGCCATAGCGTCTGGGTCGTGCCTATCAAATCGACGTTTTCGGCGACGAGATCGCGTATTTGATAGCCGGCTCCGATACTCAAAAGACGATATAACTCGCGACGCTCAGCGCGCCCCGATACCTCTGGAAACTCCTTCCGCAGTGCCGTTCTGACCAGTCCGTCGAAGTCTGCATAGGCCAGATCGAGCTCGCCTCCCGGAGCGATCTGCTCCGCGGTCAGTTCGACGTCAAGTCGCATATAGGTTTGTACAAACGCCGAAGCGCCCTTACCGATCAGGGTGGCGAAAAAAACCGCCAGGAAGGCAATGCCGATTGCAGTTGCAATCATTCCCGTCGCACGAAACAGGGTTTCTTTACGCCTCCGCCGCGGCAGCCCCGCCTCGACTTTGTCTTTGTTCGTCAATTCCTTAGTCACGTCAGCATCGCCTATTCGTACTGTTCGCGATATTTTCGGACTACGTAGAGGCCGATAACATTCAGGATGAGAGTGACAACGAACAGCATCAGTCCGAGTGCAAACGCCGCCAGAGTTTTCGCACTATCGAATTCCTGGTCGCCCACAAGCAGAGTGACAATCTGCACCGTTACGGTGGTTACTGCCGAGAGCGGGTTTGCCGTCAAATTTGCAGCGAGGCCGGCGGCCATAACGACGATCATGGTTTCGCCGATCGCTCTCGAAACCGCCAGCAGAATACCGCCGACGATGCCGGGTAATGCCGCGGGCAGTATTACCTTCTTCATAGTTTCCGAGCGCGTAGAGCCGAGACCCAGTGCACCGTCACGCATTGCCGCAGGCACCGCATTGATAGCATCATCGGTGAGCGACGAGACGAGTGGAATTATCATGATTCCCATAACGAGACCGGCCGCCAACGCGCTCTCCGACGCGACTTCGAATCCAACCGACTCGCCGGCCATGCGAACCCAGGGCGCAACCGTCAATGCGGCAAAAAAGCCGTACACCACCGTAGGAATTCCAGCCAATAACTCCAGCAACGGTTTCGCGATTCCGCGAATTCGTGAGCTGGAATACTCCGCAAGGTAGATCGCAGTCATCAGGCCAACGGGTACCGCTACAAACATGGCTATGCTGGTAATCAGCATCGTACCGGCGAACAACGGCACAGCCCCGAAACTACCGGACGATCCGACCTGGTCGGCACGAATCGCGGTCTGCGGACTCCATGTCGTTCCGAAAAGAAAATCACTAACCGGCACTTTCTGGAAAAACACTATCGCTTCGAACAGTACCGAAAAGACGATTCCGACTGTCGTGAAAACGGCGATACTGGAAGCACCGATCAAAGCCCAACGCACCGAAGTCTCAACCTTGTTTCGCGCCCGCAGCTCGGGATGGATTTTGCGCCACGCAACTGATCCTCCCAATACAGCGAGGCCAATAACGAGAACGGCGAGCAACTGTCGGCTCTTTGCGTGGTACTCATTGAAGTGACTGGCGGCGCGTTCAAGATCGTCGTCAATCGCAATACTGACCACGTCACCGGACGCCATATTTCGAAGGTTGTTGATCAGCAGATCCAATTCGCCGGACGAGAGCTGTTGAGCGGATTCAGGAAGTCCGTTGACGACCAATGCCGTAATGATCTTCGGTTCAACCAGCACCCAGGCAAATAACATGGCCAGCGCAGGCAACACGCACCAGATTGAAACGAAATAGCCGTAGTATCCGGGCAATGAATGTAACGCCCTGCCTTTTCCAGGGCCGCCCACGAGCGAAAGTGAGCGACCACGTCCGAGGTAGAAAGCGATGATGGCCAGGAACCCCAGCAGCAGTATTAGGGTGGTACTTTGCATGGGTAGTTTATTCTTGCTCCACCAGCCAACGAATGCCGGCGACCCAATATGGGATCGCCGGCAGACGCAAGAAACGAATTATTACTAACTGACTATTTAGCAGCTTTTTTTGTTACTTACTGACTAACGATAGCGGAGTCAAGTCGCGAACGTTTGCCGCAACCGCACTGCGCTCCTCCTCGGGCATGGGAATCAGGCCTCGATCAGAAAGGTAACCCTCCTCACCCCAGGCACGTTCGCTGGTAAATTCGCGAAGATAACCGCGTAATCCCGGGATGACATCGACGTGCGCTTTTTTCACGTAGAAAAACAATGGTCGAGAAACCGGGTACTCGCCGTCGGCGATTTCATCAAATGTTGGTGCTACTCCGTCGATCGTCGCGCCTTTAACTTTTTCCCTGTTCTGGTCGAGAAAGCTGAAGCCGAAAATGCCATAGGCATGCGGATTAGCCTGTAGTTTTTGCACAATCAGATTGTCGTTCTCGCCTGCTTCAACGAAAGCGCCGTCTTCACGAATCGTGTGGCAAATCACCTTGTATTGATTTTCGTCCGACTTTTGCAATGCTTTAACCCACGGCACTGTCGTGCAGCCGCCTTCCATCGCCAGTTCAACGAACGCGTCGCGTGTTCCGGAGGTCGGAGGTGGGCCGAGAACCTCGATTTTGATAGCGGGTAAAACGGGATTCACATCCGCCCATGTAACATAGGGATTGTCGACGAGTTCACCGGCATTATCGCCCGGCACTTTTTTCGCAAGAGCCATGAAGATGTCGCGGCGGCTAAGCATCATAGATGCCGAATCGATCGCATTGGCGATAACGATACCGTCGTAGCCGATTTTGACTTCAACAATTTCGGTCACGCCATTCTTTGCGCAGGTCTCAACCTCGGATGCTTTAATGGCACGCGACGCATTCGTAATGTCCGGATAATTGACACCAACGCCGTCGCAAAACAGCTTAAAGCCACCACCGGAACCTGTGGATTCGATTTTTGGCGTTTTGAATTCGCTGCCCCGCCCAAATCGTTCGGCGACCACAGTGGCGAACGGATAGACTGTCGATGAACCGACGATGTAAACGTAGTCACGTCCTGATTGGGCAGCGGCACCAGTGGACAGAGCCAGACCGATAACAGCTGTCGAGAAGACGGCGATAATATTGCGATTCGTACTCACTTGTGAGACTCCAGATGGAATTATTGACAGCGCAAAGGATAGCCACGAATTGTTACCAAATTGTTGCAATACTGCGTCAAATGGATGCCCGGTTCCGTGCGTTTTAGCTGGTTTTTCTTTGTTTTTCAGATACCTATGATACCTTATTGAAACTATGACAGACCTTACGAAAAAACCGGAAATCCAGTTGCTTTGCGATCTCGTCCGGTGCGCGTCGGTCACGCCCGACGACGCCGGCTGTCAGGCGCTCCTGGCGCAACGTCTTGTCGATCTCGGCTTCGAATGCGAGACCATGATCTTCGGCGACGTTACGAATCTCTGGGCACGTCGCGGCAGCGCCTCGCCGGTCTTGTGCTTCGCTGGTCACACGGACGTTGTACCAGCAGGGGACACATCCGCGTGGAGCAGCGACCCATTTGAACCGACGATCAGGGGCGATTGTCTTTATGGTCGCGGTGCGGCTGATATGAAAAGCGGGCTGGCTGCAATGATCGTGGCCATCGAGCAATTTCTTCACACAAACGCTGGGCACAACGGCAGTCTGGCCTTGCTGATTACCAGCGACGAGGAGGGGTATGCCCGCGACGGCACGCTAAAAGTCATTGAAACATTGACGGCACGAGGGGAAAAAATCGACTGGTGCGTCATAGGTGAGCCTTCGAGCGAAAATAAATTAGGCGATCTGGTCCGTGTCGGCAGGCGCGGGTCCTTGAGCGGGCAGCTGACGGTAAATGGTGTGCAGGGGCACGTGGCTTACCCGCAGCTGGCCGACAATCCCATTCGACGATTTGCCCCAATACTCGCAGAACTGCACAACATCAGCTGGGACGAGGGGAACGAGTATTTTCCACCGACGAGTTTTCAGGTCGTTGATATTCGAAGCGGCAGTGGGGCTCCAAATGTCACACCCTCCGACTTATCCGCACGCTTCAATTTCCGCTATTCAACTGAGTGGACTCATGAGTCCTTGCAGAAACGTGTGCACGAAGTGCTCGATGCACATGACATCGATTACGACCTGAAGTGGCATTTGTCCGGCAAACCGTTCCTTACCGGGCCCGGCAAGCTGATTGATGCCGTTGTCACGTCGGTGGCCGAACACACTGGCTCAGCGCCGGAATTGTCCACAGGAGGTGGCACCTCGGACGGCCGATTCATATCGCCGGCAGGCGTCGAAGTCGTTGAACTGGGCCCAATCAACGCCTCGATTCACAAACTCGACGAACATGTGCGGGTGGACGATGTTGTGCTGCTAACAAGCATGTACCGCCGCATTATGGAATTGCTTTTTTAGCGCCTCAGATTATTCCAGATACCGGTAGCGCCAAGACCGACGAGCCCGATCAGTACCCACGTCGGCATGGACAAACCGAGCAATCGCCAAACCACCTCGGCGCATTCGCCGGAGCCCTGGAAGATCATGCTTAGCGCATTTTTCAGCGGAAAATTATCGACAATGTACTCGAGGCCCGGACCGCATCCTGGTACGGCGTCGGCTGGCAGGTGCTGCAGGCGAACATGCCAGACAGCAACGCCGCTTCCGGCGACCGATAACAGCCCCAGCAATACCGCGTACACCCGGCCACCGATTGCTGCCGGATTGTGCAACGCCGCAGTCAGGAACGTGAGGCCGATCAGGATGACAGCAATGCGCTGCAATATACAAAGCGGACACGGATTCAGCAACAGGATGTGCTGCGCATACAGCGCGAAACCCATCATGCCGGTGCAAGCCAGGGCCCCTGTGAAATTCAGGATGCGTTTGTTCGGTACATGCATGGCGAATTCAGTCGCTCGAAATGTCAGATGAGGCAGTTATCCCAGTATGCCGCACATCCCTGCCCTGAACCATATAGATCACATACTCACAGATATTTTTGGCATGATCTCCAATACGTTCCAGCGAGCGAGCCGCCCAGGTTACGTTCATCACGCGTTTTATCTCGCGCGGGTCTTCCATCATGAACGTTATGCACTGTCGCTGTATCGCTTCGTATTCTCTATCAACGCCTTCATCTTCCCGAACAACTTCAAAGGCTTCTTCGACATCCAGTCTTGCGAACGCGTTCATCGCGTCACGAACCATGTGCGAAACGTGCGTACCCAGCGTCTTCAATTCGCGATAGGAGTCCGACGGGCGATCCATCGCCGCCAGTTTCGAGGCAAGAAAGCCGATTTTTTCCGCTTCATCACCAATTCTTTCAAGGTCTGTTATCGTCTTGATGATCGCGACGATCAGCCGCAGGTCCCCGGCGGCCGGTGCCCGCATTGCAAGTATCCGGCCACACTCTTCATCGATACTGACTTCGAGATCGTTAACTTTGTAATCATCGTTAGCGACTTTCAGACCAAGTTCACTATCGCCACTAACGAGCGCTGAAATCGCGAGCAGGAGCTGCGATTCAACCAGTCCTCCCATTGAGAGCACCATATTTCGCAGGTTCTCAATATCCTTGTTGTAACGTTTCGAAATATGGCCAGTAAGTTCCGAAGCTTCCATAGCTACTCCAATTAGTCGAACTTGAATTCTACGTCAAGTTGCAAGCGACTGTAATCACGTTCAGTACCCTGAAATCCATTGACTTTATTGATGAACAGCGTGCCGCCAACAACGATCTTCTTTGAGACTGCGTATTTCGCCTGCAGTATGTGGCCGTCCGCATCGGTACCACCACCACCAAAGTCAGAATCGTTAAACGTGGCAATCACGGCGTCTGCTTCTATATCCTGGTACGCCCAACTGAATTCCATGTCGCCGTCGTTTTTTGACGTACCCAAGGTCATGCCAACTCCATAGGCAGTATCCTCAACGCTTACCTCGTTATTTTGAGTTGCGTGCGCGAAGACTTTGAAGGGCCAATCACCGAGCTTCATATCCAACTGCGCGAAAATCTCGGTATTCTTGTAGTCATACACGTAGGTACCGAGAGGCAGGTCTATTCCAATTGCTTCGACAGTATTGCCTTTCGGTCGAGCGTTATAAAACGGAAGATTGCCAACAGTATTCGTGTAGGCAAAATAACCGACACCGGTTGTAAGGCTGGCAGCCTCACCCATCGGGAATTTTATTCCAGCCTGCGCAACGTACAGCAGCGAATCATCGTCCGTTGCACGCTGTTCGACCGAGAAGCCACCGGCGGTGCCGAAGAACATGCCGGACTGATACGCCAGAGCCAATCCTTCGGGATTCAGGTCGCTGTCCCATACCAGCGGCAGACCACCGGCTCTGAACATCGGATTCTTCATCTTGCCGCCGTAGAAATTCAGTTTATCCGAGATCTTCCAATCGATGTATGCCAGATCAATACCAATATCCTTGGTCGAGAAACCGCCGTCGAAGGTCTGGTTGGTGGAGACCGGGTCATCACCGCCGCTGGCAAGCTGGAAGACGAATTTAACATCGTCGCTGACTTTGGCCGACAGTCCGAAGCGTGCACGAAAACGCATACGGTCGATTTCCGCAGCGCCATCCAGATCGATCGTTTCGTAGCGCAGTCGTACGTCGCCCTTGAACGCAATGCGATCGGTCCAGCTGTCAGTTTCAGCGCTCGCCTGAGTTGAGATTAATAGCAGTGTTGCAGATAAAAGAACTGCGAGTTTAATTGCCTTCATTGATAAATTTCCCTTGTATCCTTCGCCAGTCGGCGCTGTTTACAGTCATGTTACGAAAATGTCATCGGCACATTAAACGCGCGATGTTACATTTATATGACAGGGATATTACAGCTTCATGGCAGAACGATATGGGTAGTGACGCTAAGCAAACTATTGCAGCCTTATGACTACTCGACAGAGGCAATGGCTGCCACTCGGTCGGCCGGGAAAATACATCGAAATTGACTGCCTGTGCCGGGCACGCTGGAAATCTCCAGCTCGGCGTCGTGGCGCATCAAAGCATGCTTCACGATTGCAAGGCCGAG
>JALHUQ010000175.1 GCA_022866645.1 Woeseiaceae bacterium
AGAACTGCCACACCAGAAGGCGTGCGATTTGCGTCGAGCTTGCGCCCAACACTTTGCGTACACCGATCTCTTTGGTTCGCTGTGTTGCCATGAATGCGGCGAGTCCGAACAGGCCGATCAATGCCAGTGCCAATGCAACGAACGCGAAGATGCCCAGCGCCAGGTTCATGTACTTGAGAATGTTGTAGATATCATCGAAAACCTCGTCGAGGAAGCGCCCCTGAATCGGGAAATCGGGAATAACGCGTTTCCATATCTCCTCGATGTTTGTGACGGTGTTGATCATGTTGCCGCCGGTAATGCGAATAGACCCGATACGCAGAGAGTCCGGTGAGTAGTGGTAAAACCAGGCCTTCTCTTCGTTGAATAACCCGACGATGTTCTGCGTCGGTACGACGCCAACAATGACGTACTCCCGTAAAGTCGATTCCGGGTCAGTGCTATACAGACGCATGTTGAGCGCGTCGACGGGCTTGTCGAGACCCAACAGAGGCAGGGCTAATTCGTTGACGAGAATGTTCATCGATTCCAGTTCGTCGCTGCGCTTGTCATTCGCAATGTCATGACTCAGGTTTCTACCCGCCAATATCGGAATATCATAGGCATCAAGAAACTCTGGCGACATGCTCAGATTCATCAAAGTGATTCCGGTAGCCTCATCGCCCGGAACGGTTGTCAATTCACTATGTGAATTGTTCTGTTCGTACGGTACTTGCGATGTATAAGCAACGACGTCTACATTTGGCAATGCTTCAAGCTCGTGTTGTAAAGTATCGAGTCGATCACTGATGCCCTCAACGTTAAGACGGTCAATGGTATAGATTTCGGAGCGCGGAAAAATATAGCTGCTTTCTATCACTTTTTCGTTTTGAAAGTAGACGATTGCGACCATAGCCAGCATGAAGGCCGATATAGCAAACTGAGCGCCGATCATGATTGAGCGAACCAAAGATCCCTTCTTGCCTTTTCTTGCGATATCGCGAAGGGCTTCAATCGGATTGGTTCGCGTAATTAACCAGGCCGGATACAGGCCAGCCAGGATGCCGACCGCGACGGTCGTTAGTAGCAGCCACGGCAGCGTTGCCACGTAGTCCAAAGCCAGAATCTTGCTTGATGCGTTGTTAAACAGCGGGATAATCATTTCCAGCGCGGCGATCGCAATAAGCATCGCGATTCCCGTAATGACAAGGCTCTCGACAAGGAATTGGACGAGCAGCTGCGTCTGGGTAGCGCCCATAGTTTTACGCATACCCACTTCGCGAGTGCGGCCCAGGGACTGGGCCGTTGCCAGGTTGGTGTAGTTGACACAAGCAACAACGAGCACCATGAAACTGAGCAGTGAAATCACCGACATTACTGGCATGCCGATCATGTCCCAAATCGCAATATTGGCATAGGACAGAGGATTCACCGTGAGGCTCGCAATCGCATCCCCTTCGTCCTCAGGAGTCAAGCGGTCAAAAATGCCGTTGACCTGATCCTGTAACCAGGCCTGGTCTAGCGTCGGCGGGAGCAATACATAGGTCATGTCGCCTATCGACAGATTATTCCAGTCGCCAACGGCTGAATCGTAGTCGCGCAGCCTGTCCATCGCTTTGAATGGCACGACAACGCCGAATGGCTGATCAGCAACGACCAGCGAATTGAAGTGCGTATTTAGAGGAGGATCTTCAATGACCGCCGTCACTGTGAAGTCGAATTTGTTATCAAATGTGATCGTTTCACCAATGACATCGGTCTTGCCGAAATATTTGATGGCCATCCGCTCTGTGAGCAGCAGACCGGAGGGGTCGTCCAGCGCGGTTGAGTTTCCGTGCAGATAATGGAAATCAAATATTGTCAGTAACTCAGGGTCAGCGAATCTGAGGCCCTCGTAAAAGCCTTCGTCGCCAACAGACAACAGGTATTCTTGATTTCTGGTTCTGGCGACCGCCAACGCATCGGTAACGGTAGTCTTGATGATTGGGCCGACAGCCATAAACGTGGAATTGAATTTATCGACGCCGACGTTGAGTTCGGGCTTGGCAGTCGAGCCGATTGTGTAAATGTGATCAACATTTGCAAAAGAACGATCGTGCGTATTTTCGTATTCAACCAACAAACCGCCGAATACGTAGATGGTCAGACCGATGGCAAGACCGGATATATTGATCGCCGCAGAGGACTTGTTTTTGCGAAGGTTTCGCAGCGCGATGATGATGTTGTTCCACAGCATGATTTTCCCCGATGGTGTCGGTCGTGCAGCCTCAGGCTGCGCGTGTGTTTTCTGTGACGACGTGGCCGTCAAACAAATTGACTGTTCGATGCGCGTAATCCGCGTGAGCAGGGGAGTGCGTGACCATGACGATAGTCGTGCCCTCTTTGTTCAGTGAGCGCAACAACTCCATAACCTCCTGGCCATGAACTGAATCGAGATTGCCGGTTGGCTCATCTGCAAGAATCAAGGGCTGATCACCAACCACAGCGCGCGCTACAGCGACACGCTGCTGCTGTCCACCGGACAACTGACCTGGCATGTGGTTGGCGCGATGCGCGATGCCCATGCGGTCCATGACAGCGGCGACGCGCTTCTTACGCTCGGCGGCGGGCATGTTGTGGTACAGCAATGCGAGCTCGATATTTTCGGAGACGCTGAGTTCGTCGATCAGATTAAAGCTCTGGAAAATAAAGCCGATGTTCTGCTTGCGAATCGCGCTGCGCTGAGATTCGTTGTACTTGGCAATGTTCTCGTCGAAGAACCAGTAATCTCCGTCGGACGGGTTGTCCAGCATCCCGATAATATTCAGCAGAGTCGATTTTCCACAGCCCGATGGCCCCCTGATAGCGACGAAGTCGCCCTGGGCGATTTCGAGATTGACGCCGTTAAGTGCGACGGTTTCAACTTCGTCGGTGCTGTAAACCTTGTACATATTGTGTAACTTGAGCATTGCTGTTCCCCTGCTTCTGTTGGGCGTAAGACTGGTGCCGTTGACTAGTTATCGTCGAGAGCCAATCGGTCCATGTTGGTGTAGCTGGTATAGGGCGAGGTGATTACCTTCTCGCCGGGCTCCAGCCCGTCGAGCACTTCGATGAATTCTGTATTGCGGCGACCGAGGCGAACGCTGCGCCGCACGGCTTCGCTGCCGTCGGGCGCGACGACGAATAGCCAGTTGCCGCCGGTTTCCTGATAGAAAGAGCCGTTCGGAATGAGTATGGCGTCCGAGTTATCGCCGAGCGTCAGGCGAACTTGCATAGTCTGGCCGCGCCGGAGTCCGGTTGGCTCATCGGCAAGCGTCATATCGACTTCAAACTGACCGGCATTGACCTGCGGGTAGATTTTCGAAATCTTGAGAGCAATGTCTTTGCCATTATGCTCGGCGACCGCCGCTTGATGCAGATCTACCCGGCCGAGGTAGAACTCGTCGATCTTCACATTAAGTTTGTAGCCGTCCGGATCGTCGATTTGTCCCAGTCTTCCGCCGGGTGTGATCGACTGTCCCACATCGATACTGAAGCCTGAGAGCTTGCCGGCCAGCGGGGCGCGAACATTGAGATCATCGAGATTCTTTTTCGCGAAGCCAAGCCCTGCCTGCAGCTGTCCGCCGGCCTCGCGCAATTGCAGCAATTGCTGCTCCTGCATGCGCGCATCGGTCGCCTGGCTTTCCAGCGTCACGGTGCGGCGATTCTCGTTATACGTCAACTCGTCCTCGAGCTCTTCGATCGTCGAGCGCGACGCGAGATCCTTCGCCACAAGATCCCTTTGCCGCGCAAGGGCCCGATTCAGACGTTTGATCGCATAATCGATTTCGACGAGGTTGCGCTTGTGTGTGAGGCGATTTTGCTCCAGCTGCAGCTCTATGGTTCGCATGTTATTCAGCTGCTCGGTGACGGCAGCTTCGCGGCCCAAAACTTCCAGCTGCAGATTGGTATTCGACAGTACAGCGATCAGCTCCCCGGCCTCCACCGCCGCGCCGTCCTCGACCAGCGTTTCCTCTACCCGGCCACCTTCGATTGCATCAAGGTAGACAGTGCTGCTGGGCACGAGCCGACCACGCAGAGGAATGAAGTCTTCAAAAGTGCCGACCGTTACGGTCGACACAATGATGCGCTGCGAGTTGATGCTCAGACTGCGACCGCCCAGCAGCGTGTCGACAAACCACCAGCCGAACGCGATGACCAACAATGCCGCCGCGCCATAACCGAGTTTTTTCGACATTGGCGTCGTCCTGGCGATCTTTCGATCCATCGCCTGCCCGGAAATGCCCATGCCAGTCGGATGGGTCTGGTTTTTTAGATTTCTGATCTTCTCCATATCTCCTCTATAGCAAGTTGTGTGCCAATATCTAAGCTATTGTTTTTATTAAATATCGAGAATCATCCGGTTCAAAAACTGTACGCTGGCGAACACTAAGTGTACGATTTCGAACACCATGAGAGCGCTGAACCCATGACCGCTGGCACGATCCTCATCGTCGACGACGATGAAGATATCCTCGCCGCGAGCCGTCTGCTGCTGCGGCGCGAATTCGCCGACGACTTGACCTGCAACAACCCGCAGGAAATCCCAACACGACTCGCCGAACGCGACTTCGACGTCGTCTTGCTCGACATGAATTTCGGTCCCGGGGAGTCGACGGGCAAAGAGGGCCTGCTCTGGCTTGAGAAAATTCTCGAGATCGACCCGGAGATCGTCGTCGTCATGATTACGGCTCATGGCAGCCTGAACACAGCTGTTCAGGCGATGAAGCGCGGCGCGACCGACTTCATCGCGAAGCCCTGGCAAAACGAAAAGGTCGTCGCGACCGTCTCGGCGGCTATTCAACTGCGCAACAGTCGCAAGGAAGCGCGCACCTTGCGTCAGACCAATAAGGTATTGCTCAGGGAGACTGCTGCGGCCGACAGTCAGATCATCGGCGCGTCGGTCGAAATGCAAAAGTTAATGGACATGGTCAGTCGCGCGGCGCCGACCGATGCCAACGTCCTGATACTGGGCGAAAACGGAACCGGTAAAGAACTCATAGCCCGCGAATTGCATCGCCAGTCCAAGCGCGCCGACCGCGTTTTCCTCACCATCGATATGGGCTCGATCAGTGAATCATTGTTCGAGTCCGAACTCTTCGGCCATAAGAAAGGCGCATTCACCGATGCCGGTGAAGACCGCCTGGGCCGTTTTCAGGCGGCCGATGGCGGTACCGTTTTCCTGGACGAAATCGCCAATTTGCCGTTGCACCTGCAGGCAAAACTGCTACGCGTTCTGGAGCAGCGGCGAGTGACCGCGGTCG
>JALHUQ010000176.1 GCA_022866645.1 Woeseiaceae bacterium
AGCACCCGGACGCACCAGGTGCATTTGTACATTGCCAATTACGCGTTCAATGAATGCGCTCTCGCAGTAGCACAGGTAGAACTGCCACATACGAATGAACGTACCAGAATAACCGAGCTCACGAACCTCGTCGAGTCGGGCGAAGAACCGATCATGCCAGTGTCGCAGCGTGGTGGCGTAATGTGGCCCGATATCCTCCAAATGTACAACACGCATATCCGTGTGCCGGGTCATAGTGCGCGTCATATCGGTTACCGATGTCAGGCAACCGCCCGGAAAAATGTAGCGCTTGATGAAATCAACGCCAATTTTGTATTGATCGTAGCGCT
The DNA here is from genome assembly GCA_022866645.1 of Woeseiaceae bacterium. Lineage (GTDB taxonomy): Bacteria > Pseudomonadota > Gammaproteobacteria > Steroidobacterales > Woeseiaceae > UBA1847. The sequence goes on from JALHUQ010000176.1 coordinate 330, forward strand.
GGTCTGCAATCGTGATCGACTGCAACAGCATCTGGCCGTCGTGCTGCAATAATTCGCAGCATTTTTTGAAGTAGGTATCGTGATACTCGTGTCCTACTGCTTCGATCATCTCGATCGACACCAGCTTGTCGAAGCGGCCCTCAAGATCGCGATAGTCCTTGAATAGCAGCGTGATTTTGTCCTGCAGACCCGCCGCGTTGATTGCTTTTTCCGCATAAACGTACTGCTGCTCTGAAATCGTTGTCGTTGTGACGTGACAACCGTAATGCCGGGCGGCGTGGATAGCGAAACCGCCCCATCCGGTCCCGATCTCGAGCACAGAGTCCGTTGCTTTAAGATTCAGTTTTCTGCAGATACGATCAAGCTTCGCTGTTGCCGCGTCCTCGAGTGATGTGTCAGGCGCGGCAAAGTAAGCGCAGGAATACATCATTTTCTGATCCAGCCATATCTGGTAGAAATCATTGCCAAGGTCATAGTGCGCGGCGATGTTTTTGCGACTGCCGTTGCGAGTATTCTTATTCAACGCATGAAGAAGCTTCTGCACGGGTTTGCCAAGCAACGCCAGCCCGGAATCGACTTGCTCGAGAACCTCCCGATTTCGAATCAGAATACGCAGCAATTCACTCAGCTCATCGCACGCCCAGCGACCGTTAATGTAGGCCTCACCAGCACCGATCGATCCGCCGAACGCGATGTCGCTGTAAAAACCGGGATCCAGAACTCGTATCGTAATCGTCGTTGGAAAATCCTCGGTTAGCGTACCAAACGATATTTTCTCCTCGTCATCACTAACAGTGATCTGCCCGATCTCGAGTTTCCGAAGTCGGGACAGGACGAGACGGCGCGCAAACTTGTCGAGCCACGCTACTCTGGCTGTCTCCTCAGTGAGCTTCGGCGCGGCCATCGAAATGTTTCTTGTATTCATTGCACGACAACCTCTTTTTTCTTGCCAGGATGGGGATAAAAGGGCACACGTTTCGCCCACAGACGCAGCGCCTCCCAGTAAATCGCGCTGATGATTTTGAGCGTCATCAGCGGGAATCTCACGAGAACACCGCTTAGCGACCAGCCACTGATAGTTCTGCGATTCAACAACATCGAAGCACTAAAAAAGCGCTCTCCCTGCTTCGAATTAGCCATGAAAACGCTGAGTTTTTCACTCGGGCCCGACAGTACCCATTGGTAGTCAACCTCCATAGCAATGAACGGTGATACATGCATCTTCTTCGCCGGCTGAAAATGCCAGGACGATAATGCGTCTTGGCCTTCCTGGCAGTCGAGCACGTAGGTATCGCGCTCGCCCCATGGCGTGCTGTTCACTTCCGAGACTATGAATTCGAGCGTTTCTCCGTCCGCGGAAAAACAGTAGTAGAAGCTGACCGGGTTAAAGCAATAGCCAAAGTAAGCCAGATTCGTGAGCAAACGAACCGGGCCGGCCGGCCGACGCCCTGTTTCTGCTTCGACGAGATCTCTGACCGAGTCGGCGAGCGGTTGCTGTTCCGGCCCTAAATGGTCGCGTCGCCGAAATCGTGCAATAGCCGGTCGCGACGCAGACCAAAACCAGCGCTTCTCAAAAAGCCCCGGCAGTTCATCAAGATCGAGGTACATCATGAACAAGCGGTAGTTGAACTGGTGAAAGGCCGGCTTGTTTCGGGTGTGTCTAACCCGCCCTTCGTAAATGCAGCTTTTCATTTGAAAGCCTCTCCTCGAAACATCCGAGAGCGTTCAGAGCACTGACCACGCCATCTTCATGAAAACCGTTCCGCCAATAGGCACCACAGAAGAACGTCCGATCACCGTTGAGATCCGCCTGTCGTTTCTGTGCGGCTACCGACGCTTGAGAGTAAATCGGGTGTTCGTACTGGACTGTGCGAATTATCTTGTCAGGATTGATGTACTGATCGTTATTCAGGGTCACGAGGTATTGATGGTTCGTCTTCAGCCCCTGCAGAATATTCATGTTGTAGGTAACCGCGACATGGCGTGTCGCGTCTCGCGGAATGTGATAATTCCATGCCGCCCATGCACGCCGCCGTCTTGGCATTAACGAGTCGTCAGTATGCAGAATCGCCTGGTTCGGTTGATACTTGATGGCGCCGAGAACCTGACGCTCCAATGCCGTCGCATCCTTTAGGAGTGCCAGGGCCTGATCACTGTGGCAAGCGACGAAAACGTAGTCGAAAACTTCCTTGCCGCCGGAGGCGGATTGCACTTCGACGTGATCGCCTGCGCGGCGGATCGATTGCACCGGACTATTGAGTCGAATCCGATCGCGGTGCGCTGCGACAAGCTTGTCCACATACTGTCGGGAGCCGCCCTTTATCACTCGCCAGACGGGCCGGTCCCTGACTTGTAACAGGCCATGATTGGCGAAAAATCGAACCAGAAATTCTACCGGCATTTCCAGAATTGAGCGCGGTTCCGCTGACCAGATGGCTGCCGCCATAGGAGTCAGATAATTATCGGCAAACTCGCGGCTGTAACCGTTTTCGAGAAGATAGCTGCTGAGCAGTTGCGATGAGTCGAGTTGCTCAACGCCACTCGACATCGACCGGTTGAAACGCAATATGTCGCGAACCATTCGATAAAACGGCGGCCGGATAATGTTTCGACGTTGCGCAAATAGCGAATTCAAGGTCGTACCACAGTATTCAATTCCGTCGTCCTCGGCCTGCACGCTGAAGCTCATTTCGCTAGGCTGAGATTCCTGACCGATTTCATCCAGTATGCGAATGAAGTTTGGATAGGTACGATCATTGAAGACAATAAATCCGGTATCGACGGCGTATTCCCGGCCGTGTTCATGAACTGCCACAGTGTTCGTATGACCACCGACGTAAGCGCCGGACTCGAACACAGTAATGTCGTGCTGCTGATGTAACTTGTAGGCCGCGACGTTGCCGGCGATA
>JALHUQ010000177.1 GCA_022866645.1 Woeseiaceae bacterium
AATACATCCAGTATCCTGGAGTTTTTAGGGCGGCAGGATACTTTCGAATCGGATAATCATACTTGAACGTTTCAACTAATTCGCGCCGCTTTTTGGTGTCGAATTGAGTGTTTTGTTATGTTTTTTTGTAGAAACAATCCGGATATATAATACGCCAAGAATTGCAGAAAGAACTGAGGCGAACAAAATCGATGTTTTAGCGCTATGGAGATGCACTGGTTGCGTGTCAAAGCCCAGTGTGGCTATAAATGTGGACATGGTAAAGCCAACACCGGCTATAAGTGAAACACCTATTACGTGTTGAAGATTAATGCCATCCGGTAAACACCCAATTTTGTATCGCAGGCCAAGCCAGCATGCGCCTGAAATGCCAACGAATTTACCGACTACCAGTCCAGTAGCAATTCCCAATCCAGTCGGATGTTGAAGGCTTTCGATAAATGAGCTTAAGCTAAATGCCACGCCGGCATTGGCCAGAGCAAACAGTGGCAAGACAAATAATGCGACGGGTAAGTCCAGCGCATCTTCCCAGCGACGCAGGGGAGTGCTGACACGTTCTGCAAAATCGCGCACCTCCAGTACTTGTTCGTGATCTCGTTTGCTACCGAGAACATCCACCTCTTTTGTTTTTTTCTGCATTGCGCTGATGATTGATTCCGCTTTGTCGAGCAATTTTCCTGATGCTAACTTGGGTCTTGCAGGCACCGTCAAGGCAATGGCGACACCGGCAACCGTAGGGTGAACGCCGGACTTGAGCATCATCCACCAGGCTGCAACGCCGATGATAAAATAGAAAAGCGGCTGGCGAACACCTGCGCGGTTGGCCACTGCCAAAAACGCAATAAGTGCAAATGCACTTGTCAGGTGCATTGCAGATATTTCCTGCGTGTAAAAAATTGCAATGACCAGTATCGCGCCGATATCGTCGACAATGGCGAGACCTACGATGAAAGCCAGGAGGCTAACAGGTATATGTTTTCTCACGATGGTAAGGACACCCAGCGCAAACGCGGCATCGGTTGCCATTGGTATGCCCCATCCGATCTGTGAATCAAGTGACCAGTTGAACAAGGAATAAATCACAGCCGGACAAACCATTCCACCGACGGCACAGAAAATCAGCATACGTCGATTTTCAGGTCGAGCGAGGTCTCCGGCAAGTACTTCCCGTTTGATCTCAAGACCGAGCAGGAAGAAAAATATCACCATCAAACCATCATTAATAATGTGTTTGAGTGAAGCCCGTAGCTCAAATTCTCCCACAAAAAACCCAATCGGTGTGTGTATCAGATTCTGGTAGGTAGAAGAATAAGCTGAGTTTGCCCACAAAAGGGCCGCGATTGTAGCGACCAGAAGAAACAGGCTGGAGGTTGTCTGGGCGCGAATGAAATCGGAAAATGGATCGTGGATATTTTCCAGACCACGCTGCAATATATTTTTAGAGTCGTTGGCCATCTTAATGAGCAGAATAGACTATTAGGAAGCTGCGGTCGGTTATATTCCGAACGAACGCTAACGGTCGTGGCATTTCAACTACATGAAGTAATTTGAATTCAGCACAGGTATTATTATTCATTTAAAGTACCTTATAAAAACATAACGCTTAAAATCAGCGGCGGCTTTAGCCGTACGCTGCATTTTTCTTGTTGGGCAATTCGGTTGCTTCTCCTGGCACTTCTTACCTCTCGGTCTCCGCCATCCTGTGAGCGCGGCACCGTGTTCACTGGTAGCAAGCCGGGGGTCCGAGGATTGCTTTGGTTTCTCGGTCGCTTTGTGCCGCACAACGACCGAGTTCCAATCGTTGCATATGTGTCCACATGCCGTAACAATCCTGACTCCTGAATAACAGAGTCAACACCGGGGCTGCATCAGCGGTAAACGATCCCACCATCGATGATTGGTGCCTGTCCGGTCATATAGTCTGAATCCGGACCAGCCAGATACGAGACGAAAGCGGCCACATCGTCCGGTGTCTCAGCCCGGCCCAGTGCAATCCCCTCCACATACTTCTTGTAGGTCACCCCTTTCGGCACACCGGTCAGTTTCGCAAAGCGTTCGTCAATCTCAACCCACATATCAGTTCCGACAATGCCCGGGCAGTAGGCATTGACAGTGATGCCGTCGCTGGCATATTCGAGCGCTGCAGCCTGAGTTAGGCCGCGGATTGCGAACTTGGTGGCAGAATACACTCCGAGCATGGCAAAGCCGTTATGACCGGCAACCGAAGATGCATTAATGATTTTGCCCTTGTGTCCGCGAGCCTTGAATTTCTTGGCCGCAGCCTGGATTCCCCAGAGCACGCCCTC
>JALHUQ010000020.1 GCA_022866645.1 Woeseiaceae bacterium
AGGAAACTCGTTGACCAGCTTCCGTCCCTGCTCGGGGTCGCCGTGGTACCACTTCGGTATCCAGTTGATCGACCCCATAATTGCATTTCCGGTCATTCGAACGTTGCAGTTGGCAATACTGCCGTCTTCTATTCCCGCGTGCAGGACTGACTCGAAATTCTTGCTGTGTCGTCGCGATAATTCGAGAACTTCATCGCGATGCTCGGGTTTGAGTGACGGAATCTCGCTCATGATGGCGATCGGTCCACGGTCGCCGACCATCATTTCGATGTGATAGCGAAAATAACGCAGCATGATATCCATACCGTGGTGTCCTTCGCTATTCGCCCTGTCCAGCGCTTCGCGACCAAGGTCGGCCGCCCGCACATAGCAAAGGTAGACCAGTTCTTCCTTATTGCGCACATAGTAGTAAAGCGCGGGGTCAGTCAATCCCAGCACATCCGCGACGTCCCGGAGCGATGTTCCGCTGTATCCTTTCTGGTTAAAACACTGCGCGGCCGCCTTGAGCATGCGGGCTTTCTGGAGTTCAAAACGCGTTTCTTCGGCATTTCTCGCCATGTCAGGAGCTTCCTGGTTGCGTCTACCGAGAGGCAGGCACTTGAGTTCTGGGCCAATCTGCATTATTTTAATTCAGATTAAAATTATTGCAACCCACAAAGTGACTGATTTCTAAGGAATTTCGGCAATGAGCACTGCAGCCAGCGATCTGCCAGGCGTAACAGACAAGGCTCGAATAGCGCCGCTGCGCTTCGTTACCGCAGCGTCGTTGTTTGATGGCCATGATGCCGCCATCAATATCATGCGACGCCTGATACAGGCACGCGGCGCTGAGGTTATCCATCTCGGCCACAACCGCAGTGTCGACGATATTGTGCGGGCCGCGATCCAGGAAGATGCCGACGGCATCGCGATCAGCTCCTATCAGGGCGGTCACAATGAGTTTTTCCGCTACATGATCGATCGCCTGCGCGAATCCGGTGCAGGGCATATCAAGGTGTTCGGCGGCGGCGGCGGCACGATCACCCCGGAGGAAATCAGGGGACTGATGGAATACGGCGTCGAACGTATCTATCACCCGCACGATGGTATGCAACTCGGTCTCGCTGCGATGATCGACGACCTCATCGAACGTACTGTCGCGGGCAGGCGTTCTACGGGAGCGCCAACGTCTGTTGACCCTACACATACCACCGAGATTGCAGCCACGATATCGGCAATCGAAGAAGGGGTATTCGGCGACGCCGGGATGGCCGCGAAGCGCAAGGAATGGCAAATCCAGGCCGGGAAGGTGCCGGTTATCGGAATCACGGGTACCGGTGGCGCCGGAAAAAGTAGCGTCACCGATGAACTTTTGAATCGATTCCTCGCGTGTTTTCCGGACAAACGCGTCGCGGTGTTAGCCGTTGATCCGACTCGGCGTCGGACCGGTGGGGCATTGTTAGGCGATCGAATTCGAATGAATTCGCTGCGCTCTGAACGTGTCTACATGCGTTCGATCGCGACTCGCCGTCAGCATTTGGCGACGAGCGAAATGCTTAGCGACCACATCCTGTTCCTGAAATCGCTGGGTTTCGATCTGCTGATCGTAGAAACGGCGGGCATAGGCCAGGGCGACAGCGAGATTGTCGACATGGTGGATTTTTCGGTCTATGTCATGACCAGCGAGTATGGGGCCGCCAGCCAACTCGAAAAAATCGACATGCTCGATTATGCCGACCTGATTGTGTTGAACAAATACGACAAACGTGGCGCCGAAGACGCGTTGCGCGACATCAAAAAACAATGGAAACGCAACCACGTCGCATTTGACGTGGCCAACGACGATATTCCTGTTTTCCCGACCATTGCGAGCCAGTTCAACGATCCGGGCGTTAGCTGGATGTTCAGTGAGCTGTGTCGCCGCATGGCAGTGAAAGTCGGACTTGTCGAGAGTAACTGGTCCCCCGAGATCGATACCAGTAACAAGGAGCCGCGCTCGACAGCGGCTATTCCCGGCGCCCGAATTCGATACCTTGCGGAAATTGCGGAACAGGGCCGCGCCCAGAATCGCGAAGTCGACTCGCAGGCGGCGATTGCGAGTCGTGCGCAACACCTGTACGAATCGTTGAAACTGATTCCTGACCCGAAACTTCCCGGCGAATTGGAGCTCTACAAGAGCGCTGCGCTGACAGAGGGTGATGACCGTAGCCTCACGGTGCTCCGGCAGCGTTACCAGGAAGCCGTTGCGGATCTTTCGTCCGAATCCATTCGGCTGTTGCAGGAATGGCCGCAGCGCAAAGCGAGTGTAAGATCGGAGCGCTTCAGCTACACGGTTCGTGGCCGGGACATCACCGGCGACAATTACCTGGAAAGTCTGAGCCATCAGAAAATTCCCAAAATCGCGGCGCCTGACTTTACAGACTGGGGTGAGTTGCTGACATTTCTGTCCAAGGAGAATCTCCCGGGCGGATACCCCTACACGGGTGGTGTGTATCCCTACCGTCGGCTCGGTGAAGACCCGACACGAATGTTTGCAGGCGAAGGAACGCCAGAGCGCACGAATCGTCGTTTCCACTATTTGTCGCAGGGGCAGCAAACTGCGCGCCTTTCTACGGCCTTCGATTCAGTCACCCTGTACGGCGAAGATCCGCACGAGCGTCCGGACATCTACGGCAAGGTCGGAAACTCGGGCGTTTCGATCGCTACTGTCGATGACATGAAGAAACTGTATTCCGGCTTTGACCTCTGTGCACCGACGACATCCGTTTCCATGACGATTAATGGGCCGGCGCCGATGATACTGGCGTTTTTCATGAATACGGCCATTGATCAACAGGTTGAAATACATTTGCGAAAGACCGGCCAGTGGAAGGATGTTGAGAAAAAGATCGCGGCATATTTCGAGACTCGCGAACGGCCGAAATATGAAGGGGACCTTCCAGACGGTAACGACGGATTGGGGCTGGCACTACTCGGTATCTCTGGTGACAAGCTTGTCGATGCGCAGACCTATGCCAGGATTCGTGAGGAAACTCTCAGTACAGTTCGCGGTACCGTTCAAGCTGACATTCTCAAGGAAGACCAGGCGCAAAATACCTGTATTTTCTCGACCGAATTCGCGATGAAAATGATGGGCGATGTGCAGCAATATTTCATCGAAAATAACGTCCGCAACTACTACTCGATTTCAATCAGCGGTTATCACATCGCAGAAGCCGGCGCGAATCCGATCAGTCAACTCGCGTTCACTTTGTCCAATGGTTTCACAATCGTTGAGTATTATCTGGCTCGCGGCATGGACATCGACGACTTTGCGCCCAACCTGAGTTTCTTCTTCTCGAACGGCATGGACGCGGAGTATTCGGTTATTGGACGCGTGGCACGCCGAATTTGGGCGCGCGCGATGCGCGAGCGCTATGGGGCGAGCGCGCGTTCGCAAATGCTGAAGTACCACGTGCAGACATCGGGACGCAGCCTGCACGCGCAAGAGATCAGCTTCAACGATATTCGTACGACACTGCAGGCACTGTATGCCCTGTTTGACAATTGCAATAGTCTGCACACCAATGCATTTGATGAGGCAGTCACGACGCCAACCGAGCAGTCCGTGCGTCGTGCTGTTGCCATTCAATTGATTATTTCGCGCGAGCTCGGCCTGAATTTTTGCGAAAACCCCTGGCAGGGTTCCTTCATTATCAAGGAGCTGACCGATTTGGTCGAAGAGGCTGTCTACCAGGAATTTGAACGAATTTCGGAGCGAGGCGGTGTACTTGGAGCGATGGATACGATGTACCAGCGCGGCAAGATTCAGGATGAAAGCCTCTACTACGAAGGCATGAAGCACGACGGTTCGTTGCCGCTTATTGGAGTGAACACCTTCCTGCCGAAAGCCGGGCAAGAGGACCAGGTCCACGAACAGGAGTTGATTCGTTCCACTGAAGCGGAAAAGCAGGATCAAATTCGGCATCTGCGAGGATTTCAGGCGACCCACGGTGACGAAGGCGCGCCGGCACTGCTCCGCTTGCAGGCGCGGGCGCGCGAGCGCGGCAACGTCTTTGCCGAGCTCATGGAGACCGTAAAATCGAATTCGCTTAGCCAGATTTCTGCGGCCTTGTACGATGTCGGCGGCGAATACAGACGAAACATGTAAGACAGCCATCGAGGGACGATTAATGGCGAACAACGTACTTTACGAGCAGCGAGACAATGTCGCGATCATTTCAATGAATCGAGCAGATTCGCTGAATGGATTTACGACGGAGCTGTGTGAAGAATTAGTGCAGGCGTTTGAAAAAGCACAAAGCGATGCCTCGATTCGAGTCATCGTGTTCACCGGGGAAGGGCGGGCATTTAGCGCCGGTGCCGATCTCAAACAAGGGTTCCTTGGCGATCGAACGACACAAGGGAAACTGTTGTTCGAATACGCGCCGGTCATGATGGCGATCGCCGAGATTCCAAAGCCCGTTATTGCTGCAGTGCCCGGTTTCGCTGCTGGCATTGGCCTGTCATTTGCTTTGCATTGTGACTTGTTGATTATGGCGGAAGGCTCGTTTCTGTTGTCGCCGTTCACGACCATTTCGTTGCTTCCCGACGGCGGTGCCAATTGGCACCTCGTCAAACAACTGGGCTATCACCGCGCCTATCAGATGAGCATCGAATCCGAGCGCGTGAGTGCAGAGCGATGTCTGGAACTTGGCATCGCGAACAAAATCGCGCCAGCCGACACTTTGCGTGAGGTGAGTGTTGCGTGGGCAAAGGAACTCACGAAGCGTGCACCGCTGTCACTCGCGGCGACGAAGAAGCTCATGCGCCACGCGATGGACCACGACTGGTACAGTTGTTTCACGATGGAAGCAGCAGAACAGCAAAAACTGCGGGAATCAGACGACGCCAAAGAGGGCGTTGCGGCGTTCTTCGAAAAACGCGAACCCAAATTCAACGGCAAATAAACCAGAAACCGAGATGTAGATGGACCGAAATATATTTGAAGATGAGCACGAAATGTTCCGTGATGCTGCGCGCAGCTTTTACACGAATGAAGTCTTGCCGCACAGCGAGCGCTGGCGTGAGCAAGGTATCGTCGATCGCGATGCTTTCCTGAAAGCGGGCGAGCAGGGAATGCTGCTGATGTGGGCCGATGAGAAATACGGTGGCGCTGGCGTTCACGACTTTCGTTACGAGCAAATTCTGATCGAAGAGATAGCCAAGTACGGCGATCCTGGGTTTTTTATGACTCTGCATAGCCGATTGGTCGGGCCGTATATCGGTGAGCTTGGCACTGAGGAGCAGAAGGCGCGGTGGTTGCCGAAGTGTATTTCGGGTGAACACATACTGGCGGTAGCGATAACAGAAGCGGGTGCCGGTAGTGATGTATCGGGTGTTCGCACCAAGGCCGAAGACAAAGGCGATCATTATTTATTGAATGGATCAAAGACCTTCATTTCCAATGGCATACTCGCGGACCTCGTGATCGTGGTTGCCCGAACTGACAGCAGTCGACATGGGCTCAGTCTGTTCGTTGTTGAGCGCGGCATGGAGGGCTTCGAGCGCGGCAAGAACCTCAAAAAAATGGGCATGAAGAGCCAGGACACCGCTGAACTGTTTTTCAACAATGTCAAAATACCGAAGGAAAACCTGTTGGGAGAGTGGAATCGAGGCTTTTATCAGCTGATGCATTTTCTGGCTGAGGAGCGACTACTAGGCGCTTGTCAGTATCTCGCCAACGCGGAAGCTGCGTTCGACGCAACGATGGAATACACGCAGGAGCGTAAAGCATTCGGGCGGGCGATCGCGGATTTTCAAAATACGCGATTCAAGCTTGCTGACATGCGCACGGAAATGGATGTCGCGCAGGCGTTCGTTGATCGCTGCGTAATGGATCACAACGAAGGAAAGTTGAGTGCAGAGGATGCCGCCAAAGCCAAGCTGTTTTGCAGCGAGCTTGAGGCTCGCGTGACAGATGAGTGCGTGCAGTTGCACGGTGGCAACGGTTACATGGATGAATATCCCGTCAGTCGGATGTACACCAATGCACGCGTCTCTCGTATCTACGCTGGGACCTCCGAGGTGATGCGCGAAATTATTGCGCGCTCTCTGGGACTCGACCCGCGCAAGAAAGACAAGCCGGCGAGGACTGCCTGATCATGCGAGTCGCTTTTATCGGACTGGGCGTGATGGGCTACCCGATGGCCGGCTATCTGTCCAAATTTGGCCACGACGTAACCGTTTACAACCGCACGGCGTCGAAAGCAGGGTCCTGGTGCGAAAAATTCGGCGGCCAGTCCGCTGTGACGCCGGCACTTGCCGCAATTGATGCGGAGATTGTTTTCAGCTGCGTCGGAAACGACGATGACGTTCGCGAAGTATTACTGGGAAGTGATGGTGTACTTACATCGATCGCCAGTGGTTCCATTATTGTCGATCACACGACAGCGTCTGCAACCGTAGCGCGTGAAGTTGCTGCTGCCGCAGCAGCCAAGTCGGTAGGGTTCCTGGATGCGCCGGTATCCGGAGGTCAGGCGGGAGCGGAGAACGGCCAGTTGGCCGTTATGGTTGGCGGTAGCAGAGACGACTTTGATCGGGCAGCGCCAATTATCGACTGTTACGCAAAGGCCATCACGCATATCGGACCGGTCGGCGCCGGGCAACTGGCGAAGATGGTTAATCAGATCTGTATCGCCGGCGTTGTGCAGGGGCTCGCTGAAGGTCTGCATTTCGCGAAAAAAGCAGGGCTCGATCCCGCTGTCGTTATCGAATCGATATCCAAAGGCGCGGCACAGTCCTGGCAGATGGAGAACCGTTGGCAAACGATGGTCAACGACGAATTCGAGTTTGGCTTTGCCGTCGACTGGATGCGCAAGGATTTGGCGATTACGCTGAACGAGGCCGCCGAGAACGGCGCGAACCTGGAATTAACGCGATTGGTCGATCAATTTTACAAAGAAGTGCAGGATCTGGGCGGCAAGCGATGGGATACGTCTAGCTTGATCGCCAGATTGAAGTAAACTACCGCCCAGACACAATCTTAAGAATCACAGGGGTGGCCATCTGGCCTGAGACTCGCGACGAGAACCCTTAGAACCTGATCCGGTTAATGCCGGCGTAGGAAGGGAATCATGCAGCAGAACTCCAATGTGTGGCTATTCGTGCTGGCGCTGTTTTCTTCGCCCGGGGTGGGCGCGGAAGTCGCTATCGACGAAATTACCGTCACGGCTGACTACCGCGAACGGTCTTTGGTGGAGGTTCCGTTGAGTATTAGTTCGATGAGCGAGAAGTTTATAAGCGAAGTGGCTGTGCAACATTTCGAAGAACTCGTGAATCTTGTGCCCAACATGAACTGGTCCGGTGACGGTCACCGCGCGCGCTATTTTCAGATTCGAGGCGTTGGTGAACTGGAGCAGTATCAGGGTGCTCCCAATCCATCCATAGGTTTCCTGATTGATGACATCGATTTTAGCGGCATCGGTAGCATCGCCACCCTGTTCGATATTCAGACGGTTGAAGTGCTGCGCGGGCCTCAGGGCAGTCGCTATGGAGCCAATGCGTTGGGCGGGTTGATTTATATGCGATCGACCGAACCGTCTGTTGAGCGCAATGGGCGATTGCAACTCACGGTGGGGAACGACGATGCCCTCTCGTTCGCCGCCGCAATCGGTGGTGCGCTATACGGGTCGGAATCCGCAAGCTTTCGCGTGAGCGCGCAAAAACATCAAAGCAATGGGTTTCGTGACAACACATTTCTGAATCGCGATGACACTAACGGTCGGGACGAAACCTCACTTCGTGGCAAGGCGCATTTTGAACCGACAGAAACCGTCGATATCGATGTGTCATTGTTGTATTCGAACATAGACAATGGTTATGACGCGTTTTCACTGGACAACAGCAATACGGTGTTGTCGGACAAACCGGGCAAAGATGCGCAGGAGAGTGTGGGTGCTGCGATTCGACTGGATTGGCGCGCGTTCAGTGATCTGACTGCGACATCGGTAACATCATTTGCGGACTCCCGAATCGACTTCAGCTTCGATGCCGACTGGGGCAATGCCGAAAGCTGGGCACCGGTTACGTATGACTATGTGTCGAGCAATGATCGCACGCGACGGACGGCCAGTCAGGAGTTCAGGCTTGGATCGGAGCAATGGTTAATCGGTGTTTACGCGTTCGATCTTGTCGACGAGATTCTGACCGTCAACCTGGGTGATTATTACGACCC
>JALHUQ010000021.1 GCA_022866645.1 Woeseiaceae bacterium
CAGCTGGCAAAACGAGTCGGGATGGAGCGTACGCACCTGTATCGAAAATTGCGCTCGCTCGGTGTCGATTTCAAATCAGTGGGTAGTGATGACTAGCTCGTGTGGTTTAACGGCGGCCCGCTCGGCGGGGAGCAACTTTCCGTCAGGAAGAAACCTGAGGCCGGATTCCCCGAAATCGTCAACGCTTAAGCCACGTATCAGATTCAACGCTCTTTGATTTTTGTCGATACTCGGCCCGGCCGGACGCAGTTGCACCGTGGACGTAATCTCGCCAGCTATGAAGACGCCGTCGCCATCCAGTGTCGCGGATAGTATCGGCGCAACACCCTTGATTCCTGCAACGCTGATGCCGTAGTAGGTTGCGAAGTTGCCAAGACTGTAAGCGATCAATCTATCCTTGTAGCGCTCCATTCCCCGCACGACATGCGGCCCATGTCCGATGACCAGATCGGCGCCCGCGTCAACCGCTCCACGTGCGAAGCCGACGACGTCGCCGCGAGGCTCGCCGTAGTACTCCTCTTCCGCAAACGGGATGTGAGTGACGTCGGCGCCCTCGGCACCACCGTGAAAAGAAACGATGACGATATCGTACTTATCAGCACTCGCGGCGATTTGCTCAAACGCCGTGACGTAATCGAGCATCATGTTTGAATTCTTGGTAACGGCATAAGCCAGAACAAGCACAGAAATGTCGCCGTGCTTCAGGACCGCGCTGGTCCCCTCGCGGCCGGAGTGCTCGATGCCAATCGCTGAAAGCGCTTCCATGCTGCTGCTGCGGCCCTCTTCTCCAAAGTCGCGGGCATGATTATTGGCGAGACTTAAAACGTCAAAGCCGGCGTCGCCGTAGTGCTTTGCGTATCGCGTCGGCGAGCGAAACAAATAGCAAGCCTCGGGATTGCTGCACTGCTTCACTGGCTCACCCCCGTCCATGAGTACGCCTTCGAGATTACCGAACGCGATATCGGCAGCAGAAATCACCGGAGCGACACCGCTTAGAAAGCTGACGCCGTCATCGTCCGGAAGATGATTCGCGGGGTAGTCCGTCCCGATCATCATATCTCCCACCGACACTATGTTGATGCGCAGAGCCGACTTGTCTCGTGGCGGCGTCGAGGGCGCTGGAACGGCTGTTGGCGGCGTTGGTGGCTGACCTGGCTCCTGCGGCGCCGGCTCTGGCGCGGGCCCTGGAGTCGTCGCGCAAGCCGCGGACAGCAACAGGAGAAACGCAACAATGACGCGAGCCGATTTAATCACCGAGGCGGATACGCATGACATCGATTTTGGCCGCCCTTAGCCGGCTTCGCGTCATATTCAGTTCGTCCAGATCATCAATCGGTCCTACGTAAACCCGGTAGTAGTCACGGTTGTTAACCCGCGCACGCTGCACGCGAGATTCGATTCCGTGCAAGGCCAGTTCAGCAATTCGCCGGTTGGCATCGTTAAAGGTGGAAAACGAACCAGCCTGCAACATATAGACACCCGGTTCGTCAACGGCCTGCGGTTCGACATCCTTATCGACGCTCGGGCCTTCGTTGGCAATAACCATTTCAAACGCCGGCAGAATTTTGTAAAAATCGAAACGCTCTTTCGGAGCATCTTCAGCGACTGTTTCTTTCGTCGTGGCTGTGTTGTTGACGTCGATCGAACTCTCCGCACTGGCCGGTTTCGCTTCCATTTTCGCAACGGTCACCGCCGGTTCGCGGCCTTTAACGTAAACGGCGAACGCGACCGACAAACCGATCGCAAGGCCGAATGTCATCCATAACCAGCCCGGATACTCGTCCTGTTTGTTAGTTCGGCTGGATTGCCTGGTTCTACGTTTTGCCATTACATTTCTTCCGGTGCCGACACGCCAAGAATAGCGAGGCCGTTTGCGACAACCGTTTTCACCGCCTTATACAGCGCGAGGCGCGCATCGCGAAGATTCGCGTCATCGACCAACACCTTGTGCGCGTTGTAGCTGGAATGAAAGTCGCTGACCAGGTCCCGAAGATAATGAACCAGGGTCTGCGGTGCCCGGTTCTTTGCGGCCAACTCGATAATTTCAGGGTAGCGACTCAACGCCGACATCAGTGACTTCTCCTGGCTTGTCGTCAGCTTGCCAAGGTTGGCGCGACCGTTGTCCTGATCCCAATTCATGCCTGATTCGCCCGCTCTCGCAAACACGCGCGCAATCCTCGCGTGTGCGTATTGAATATAGAACACCGGATTATCGTTGGATTGCGTCGTCGCAATATCAAGGTCGAAGTCCAGATGCTGATCATTCGAACGCATGACGTAATAGAAACGCGCCGCGTCATTGCCCACCTCCGCGCGCAGTTGACGCAAGGTGTCGAACTCGCCGGAGCGTGTCGACATCTGCATCTTTTTGCCGCCCCGGTACAGCGTTACAAACTGCACCAGTTCGACCTCCAGGGTATCGCCTTCATAGCCCATGGCGACGAGGCCGGCCCGCACACGGGTTACATAGCCATGGTGGTCAGCGCCGAGTATGTCGATGAGGTAATGGTAGCCGCGCTCACGTTTGTCGAAGTGATAGGCGATGTCCGAGGCGAAGTAAGTCTTCACGCCATTCTCGCGGACAACAACGCGGTCCTTTTCATCGCCAAACTTCGTTGCCGGGAACCAGGTTGCGCCGTCCTTCCTGTACAGCATACCCCGTGACTCCAGCACGGCGAGCGCATCGTCAATACGACCCGTTTTTATCAGGCTTTGCTCCGAATACCAGCGATCGAAAGTGACACCGAACTCGGCAAGGTCGTCTTCAATATCGGCGCGTATTGATTCGAGTGACTGCTGTCGAATGTGATCGAAACCGTCGTCGCCCTGTAAAGACTTCGCTTTTGCAATGATCGCTTCGACGTACTCTTCTTTATCACCGCCCGGCGCGTCCAGCGGCAACCCGGCCAGAACGTCGCTCGCAGCAGGTGGAACGAGGGTCGCTGTATCAATCTCAGCGGCAATCTCGCGGATGTATTCACCGCGATAGCCGCCGCTCGGAAACGACACTTCGACGCCATTGGCTTCGAGCCATCGCAACCAGACGCTCGCTCCCAGAATATCCATTTGCCGACCCGCGTCATTGACGTAGTACTCGCGATGCACCGGATAACCAACGGCTTCGAGCAAGTTGCCTACAGATGCGCCGTAGGCCGCATGCCGGCCGTGCCCTACGTGTAACGGCCCCGTGGGGTTGGCTGAGATGAATTCGAGCAGAATCTTCGGCGCGTCTTTCTTTGCCTGCCGACCGTAGTTTTCACCCGCATCGAGTATGAATTTTAGCTCGGCATGAAACGCCGAAGGACTCAAATGGAAATTGATGAACCCGGGACCCGCGATTTCCACACTCGCAATCATCGGGTTAACACCCAGTGCGTCAATAATGCTGCTTGCGATGTCGCGCGGATTCTTTTTCGCTGGCTTCGACAGGCGCATCGCGACATTGCTGGCAAAATCGCCGTGACTGGCGTCACGCGTACGTTCGACGGTCGTTTCAATGTCGAGGTCGGCCGCTGCAGCCAGAAGCTCGGGCACGCTCTGGAGTGCTTCATTAATAAGATTGGCGACGATGAGCTTCATGGGGGTTCTGGTCTGTTTTTAAGAGCCGGCAATTCTACCGGGTTATGAGTAACTGTATAGGTCCGTCGCGACTCCCGGTCAAAAAAGTTCGATCGGATCAACGTCGATAGACCAGCGCACCTTGCGGGCTGATGCATCACCTTCAAGCACCGGGCGTAGCTCTCTGAGCACACGATGCAGGCTGGCGCGGTCGCCGCTTTGCAGCAGCAGTTGTGCACGATAGCGACCAGCCTTACGCGCCATCGGGGCATCGACAGGACCGAGTATTCGCAATGAGTCGCTCGAATTCTCGGCGACGCAGCGCCTTGCGACCTCCAGAAAGCGATGAGCGTCCGATTTTCGATGTGCCGCGGATCGCAGCAGGGCGAGGCGTGTAAACGGAGGCCAGCGAGTAATTGCTCTCTCGGCAAGGGCGTTATCAGAAATTTCGCGATAACCGCCCTCGATCAAAGTGGCCCAAAATTTATTCTCGGGGAACGCTGTCTGTATCAGGACCTCCCCCGGACGGCTCTCGCGGCCTGCCCGCCCGGCAACCTGAATAATGGCCTGAGCCATGCGTTCGCCGCTACGAAAATCGGTACCGAACAAGCCCTGATCGGCATTCACGACGCCAACCAGCGTCAGATTCGGAAAGTGATGCCCTTTGGACAGCATCTGCGTACCGACAAGAATATTGGCATGGCCCAGGGTTGCGTTTTCGAGCGCCTCATCCATGGCGCCTTTTAGTTGTGTGCTATCGCTGTCAATACGACTGATCACCGCACCGGGAAAGCGCTTGGCCAGCGATTCTTCGAGCCGTTGCGTACCCTCACCCAGCGGTTTGACGGTCTCGCCGCATTCATCGCAGTGTTCGTTGAGTGGGCGCGACGCACCGCAGTGATGACAGCGTAGCTGCCGGCTGCCCGCATGTACCGTCAGTCGCGAATCGCAGCGCTCGCAACCCGCAATATGACCGCAGCTGCTGCAGATCAACGTTGGCGCGAAACCGCGGCGATTCAGGAAAATCAGAACCTGAGCACCGGCGTCCAGGTGCCTGTGTATCGATTCGGCCAACGGCTCGCTGATGCCCTCAGTTGCCGGTGTCCGCACAGTATCGACGAGGTGCATGGTTGGTGCTTTTGCGCCGCCGGCACGCGCCGGCAAGATGACATGTTGGTAGGACCCGCCGCGACAGTGTTGCAGCATCTCGAGTGATGGTGTGGCGCTGCCAAGAACAACCGGGATATCCAGATGCTTGGCTCTGGCGATGGCGAGGTCGCGGGCAGAATATCTCAGGCCTTCCTGTTGTTTGAAGGACTGATCATGTTCTTCGTCGACAATGATTAGCCCCGGATTCTTCAAAGGCGTGAATATCGCCGAGCGTGTACCGACCAGGAGTGTGGCCGCGCCCGATCTCGCCGCGCGCCAGGCGGCGAGACGGGCGGTATCCGTCAGCCCCGAGTGCAGCAAAGCCGGCTCGACGCCGAGGCGGTCACGGAGGCGAGAAACGAGTTGTGGCGTCAGACCGATTTCGGGTACCAGCAATAGCGCCTGCTTGCCGGACTGCAACACATCATCAACGCGCTGCAGGTAGACCTCGGTTTTGCCGCTGCCCGTCACTCCGTCCAGCAGGTAGACACCAAAACGATCACTCAAGCGCAGTTTTGACAAGGCGTCTTGCTGATCCTTGTTGAGATCAGGTCCTGGCCGCTTGCCAGCAACCAGCCGTTCGTCGAATTCGTCCGCGCGTGCCTCGAAAGACTGAATCAACCCTTTCTCGATCAGACCCGTCGCCGCTCTGCGCCAGTTGGGCAACATTTCCGTCGCCAGTTCGACACCAAGTCCGTCGCCGCCGGCGTCAAGCAGCAACGTGAGTAATTCAGCCTGTTTCGGGGCGCGTCGCGCCAGAGCCTCGAGATCGAACTCACGAGCGCGGTCCGCTGCTGCGATCTTTTCGATCGTCGGGTGCAAAGGCTTGCCGTGTCGGAGCAAGGTCGGAAGTGCCGCCGCGACCACTTCGCCGACCGGGTGGTGGTAGTAGTCACTGACAAAGCGGATCAGCCAGAGATCGGAGTCGGACAGCAAGGCATCCTTGTCCAGGACCTCGCTGCAGCGCTTCAATTTTGCTATCGGGAGGTCGGATTCGCTGCTCTGCCCAAGCACCATCCCGACCTGCTGGCGACGCCCGAAAGGCACCAGCACCCGTTGCCCGGTGGCGGGCGCAGGGCCTCTGGTCGGGGGCAGGTAGTCGAATTGCCGCGATAACGGCACGTTGACCGCGACTTTGATGATGGGGCTATTGCTCACGTTTTTACATAATCCCTGGGTTTTCGTGCCTGGCGCTGTCAACTCCGGTCGAGCTCGGGCGTTAAACAGGACAGACAACTTAGATCACTACGTGGCGGAGTCAAGGGATATGACCGCAGGAGTAGCAGTTTTTGCGCTATCGTGCTCAGCAACACCAACCGGAGCACGAACACTGCAAAAGGAACAACAACTCGACCACTTCCTGGCGGAGGTAGAAAGGCGTGCTTTGCGTATCGCCGAAATCGCCGTGCGCGATCGGGACGAGGCGCTGGATCTCGTGCAGGATGCAATGATCAAGCTTGTTCGAAACTACAGTGGTCGCGGCACTGACGAGTGGACGCCACTTTTTTATCGAATCCTGCAAAACGGCGTTAGAGACTGGCATCGTCGACAGGCCGTTCGAAACCGGGTCATGGTCTGGTTCCAAAAGGCGAAACCCGATGACAATGACTATGATGTCATTGCAGCGGCCGCGGACCCCATGGGCCGTTCGCCGGATGAGGAATTGCAAAATTCGGAGGCGATGCAGGACATCGAACTGGCTGTGCATGAATTACCGAGCCGACAACGAGAGGCATTCATGCTCAGAACATTTGAGGGGCTCGACGTTGCCGGGACCGCTGTAGCCATGGGTTGCAGCGAGGGCAGCGTAAAGACACATTACTCGCGAGCAGTACATGCGCTTCGCGACAAGTTAGGAGAGCACTGGCAATGAGCAAGACTGACGAACAATTGACCCGGAAGGCGAAAGACGCGTTTGACGCATCGGTTGACAGTCTCGATGCGGCGACTCTGTCACGACTGAATCGAGGCAGGCAGGCGGCGTTGGCCGAGGCTGCACGTCCGATCACTCAGTGGCTGCGCTGGATGCCCGTGACGGGCATCGCCGCAGCGGTACTGATGGCCGTGATTATGCTGCGCGGCCCTGGTGATATCGATGTCATTTCCGCGCCAGCGACGGACCTCGAAATTCTCCTGAGTGAGGAAAGCATTGAAATGCTTGAGGATCTTGAGTTTTACAGCTGGCTGGCGACACAGGAACTCGATGGCGCAGGCGACTTTGGCTAACAACGCGCTACCAATGTTCCTGTATGGCATCGCGCTGTGCTCACCGGTGGGCGCCAATGCCGAGGCAGAGAATGTTGACACGCTGCCGGATATGGATTTTCTGGAGTATCTGGGAATGTGGGAAGAATCGGACGAAGAATGGCTATTGCTCGAAGAGGAAGAAGTAGCCGGCCACGACCAGCGGAGCGATCCCGCGCCGGAAGGTGAAGCATCGACGGAGACAGATGATGAAAGTTAAAGCCATCCTGGGAATCACGCTGCTGCTCTTGCAGAGTTCCGTTTCGTACGGTGACGACGGACACGACTGGAACAGCCTTGATGCATCGCAGCAGGAATTGCTGGCGGAATTCAAAAGCGAGTGGGATAGCTTGCCGCCAGTGCGCCGCGAGCGCCTGGTGCGCGGCGTCGAGCGCTGGAGCGGCATGACGACCGAGCAGCGCAAAGACGCCAAATTGCGGTTTTCTGATTGGCGCCATTTGTCTGACGAACGCCGCGATCTGATACGCGAACGCTATGACATCTACAGAAGTTTGTCAGCCGAAGAGCAGCGAAAAAATCGCGAGAATTTTCAGCGCTTCAATCGCTTGGACCGAGACCGCCGGGAGCAAATGCGCGATCGTTATCGCAAAATGACGCCGGAACAAAGGCAGCGAGCCCGGGATCGCATGCGAGATCGACCGAGGCCAACAACGCGCGACTGATACGATAAATACGTATGCCGATTGCTTTGTGCCTCGAGACTACCTCCGTTAAACTGCCGCAGTCCAAATGGAGGGGTAGGTATGAAGATTGGTGTCCCGAGAGAAATTCACGCGGGTGAACAACGTGTCGCGACGACCCCGGAGGTCGCGAAAGAGCTCATTAAATTGGGCTTTGACGTTGCGGTGGAGAGCGGCGCTGGTGCTGCGGCGAATTATTCCGATGACGCTTATGAAGCTGCGGGCTGCAAGATTGTCGCCTCGGCCGATGATATTTGGACGCAATCCGATCTGATCCTCAAAGTCAGGGCGCCTGAGGGCGGCGAGACCGGCAACCTTCGCTCCGACCAGACCCTGATCAGCTTTCTCTGGCCGGCGCAGAACCCCGACCTCCTGAAGCAACTGACCGACAGTGGCGTTACGGCGATGGCGATGGACAGCGTGCCGCGCATTTCGCGCGCGCAAAAAATGGACGCCCTGAGTTCGATGGCGAATATCGCCGGATATCGGGCCATCGTTGAGGCCGCGCAGCATTTTGGGCGCTTCTTTACCGGACAAATAACAGCGGCGGGTAAAGTTCCGCCGGCAAAAGTCATGGTAATCGGCGCCGGTGTTGCTGGCCTGGCGGCTATAGGCGCCGCCAAAAGTATGGGTGCAATTGTTCGCGCTTTCGACACTCGCCCGGAGGTTAAGGAGCAGGTCGAGAGCATGGACGCCGAGTTTCTCATGCTCGATTTCGCCGATAGCGAAGACGGCTCCGGTGAAGGAGGCTATGCCAAAACGATGAGCGCAGAGTTCATCAAGGCAGAGATGGCCCTGTTCGCGGAACAAGCCAAAGACGTCGACATCATTATTACAACGGCCCTGATTCCTGGAAAACCAGCACCCAAGCTGATCACAGCGGACATGGTTCGTTCGATGAAAGACGGCAGTGTGATCGTCGATCTCGCTGCCGAGCAAGGCGGCAACTGCGAACTGACCGAACGCGACAAGGTTGTTAAGACGAACGGCGTGTCCATTATCGGTTACACCGACTTGCCCAGCCGACTGGCCGCGCAGTCCAGCCAGTTGTATGCAACGAACCTGCGCCACCTGCTGACCGACCTCACCCCGGAAAAAGACGGCAACATCAACGTCAATATGGAGGACGAGGTCATTCGCGGCGCGACGATTTGTAAAGGCGGCGAGACGACCTGGCCGCCGCCCGCACCCAAACTCTCCGCTGCACCGCGAAAATCCGCGGCCGCAGCGATGCCTGTGCGTGTGGAAAAAGCACCGTCTGTCGTGGGTCCGATCGTCGGCATGATCGTCGGTGGTCTTGCCCTGCTAGGGCTCGGTGCCGTCGCTCCCGAATCGTTCATGGCGCACTTCACCGTGTTCGTATTGGCCTGCTTTGTCGGTTACATGACGATCTGGAACGTGACACCGGCGTTGCATACGCCGTTGATGAGCGTGACGAATGCGATCTCGAGCATCATTGTGATCGGTGCGTTGTTACAGATCAGTGCGACGAACACGGTCATCATGTGGGTTGCCGCAGCGACCATTCTTATAACGAGCATCAACATCGCGGGCGGTTTCGCCGTTACGCGCCGCATGCTCGAAATGTTCAGAAGGTGAGGCCGAAATAATGAGCGCTGGTATCGTAACTGTGTCGTACATCATTGCGACAATACTTTTTATTCTGGCCCTTGGCGGTCTCTCCAATCAGGAGACGGCGCGTCG
>JALHUQ010000178.1 GCA_022866645.1 Woeseiaceae bacterium
CGGCCGGTGTGATAACGGGGATACCTGCTTTGTGCAGGTGGTCGACGACATATCGAGTCGAGAGCAAGCGGTAGTCCAGATAGTGCTCATCCAGCACTTCGCGCAGGCCGACGGCGATAGCTTCGAGGTCACGCCCAGCCAATCCGCCGTAGGTTGGGAAACCTTCTGTCAGGATTAGTATGTTGCGTTCCTGCCGTGCGAGTTCCGCGTCGTTACTGCACAGGAAGCCACCGATGTTGGCGAAGGCATCTTTTTTTGCAGACATTGTGCAGCCATCGGCATAGCCAAACATCTCACGTGCGATATCAATCGCTGGCGTGTTTTCATACCCGGGTTCATTCAGCTTGATAAAAAACGAGTTTTCCGCAAAACGGCACGCGTCTATATAGAAGGGTATCCCGGCCTTTCTTGCGACTCGGCTGATTTCACGGATATTGGCCATCGATACCGGTTGGCCGCCCGCGGAATTATTGGTCACTGTTACCATGATGACCGGAATTCTATCGGGACCTTTTTCGCTGACGAGTTGTTCCAGCGCGACGATGTCCATATTACCCTTAAACGGATAATCTGAATTGATGTCGTCAGCTTCTCGACAGGGCAGGTCAATAGGATTGCCACCCATGAACTCGATATTCGCCCGCGTGGTATCGAAATGGGTGTTGTTGGGAACGATGGAGTCCGGTTTGACCAGCGTCCCAAACAGAATGTGCTCTGCCGCACGACCTTGATGTGTAGGCAAAACCTGTTCAAAACCAAAAATATCCTGAACCGTGTCGCGGAAGCGATACCAACTCCTGGCGCCGGCATAGGACTCGTCGCCGCGCATCATGGCCGCCCAGGCTTCGGACGACATGGCGCTGGTGCCCGAATCGGTCAGCAAATCAATGATGACGTCTTCCGCGCGTAACAGAAACGGATTGTAGTGGGCGGCGCGGATCATCTCTTCGCGTTCATCACGCGTGGTGAGCTTGATCGGCTCAACCATTTTTATTCGAAAGGGTTCGATGATTGTTCGCATCGGGGTACGATAGCGATGGCTTGCGTCGCAATCGATACGTAAAACTACCGCGTGCGAATGTGCATCCGTAATACCCCTGATACCGTGATTTAGACCCATGTCTATGATTGGCCTCAACAAATGACTACTAATGACCTGACACAGCACGCGGATCTTACGCACCACGACAAGGGCACCGGTGCCTTGCGCACGCGGCGACCCGTGTACGTTGATTTCCTGCCTCCTTGCAATGATGCCTGTCCGGCTGGCGAAAACATTCAGGCCTGGCTGGCCCTGGCGCAGGCGGGTAACTACGAAGCAGCATGGCGTGAACTGGTCAGCAATAACCCAATGCCATCCATACACGGCCGGGTCTGCTATCACCCATGCGAGGACGTCTGCAATCGTGCATTCACTGACAGTCCGGTCAGTATTCATGCGGTCGAACGTTTTCTCGGTGACATGGCCCTGGAGCAGGACTGGCAATTCGACAAGCCTGCGACGAAAACGGGTAAGAAAATTCTTATCGTCGGAGCAGGGCCCAGCGGGCTGTCGGCAGCGTATCAGTTAGTTCGAATGGGCCACGATGTCGAGATCCGGGAAGCGGGCCCGGTTGCTGGCGGCATGATTCATTTCGGTATACCTGCCTACCGAATGCCGCGTGACGAACTGCGGGCCGAAATCAAGCGTATCGAAAATATCGGCGTGAAGATCAGCTTGAATCACCGCGTTGAAGATATCCTTGAGGAAAAAGTAGCGGGTGGTTTCGACGCAGCGTTTGTTGCGGTCGGTGCGCACATCAGTAAGAAGATCGACATTCCAACGCGGGATGCTGGCAAGATATTGGACGCCGTCAGTTTTCTGAGTCAGGCAAACGACGGTGACTCGCCCAAACTTGGCAGACGGGTCGCGATCTACGGCGGCGGCAATACGGCGATGGACGCTGCGCGTACGGCAAAACGTCTCGGTGCGGCCGAAGCGATGATTATCTACCGTCGCGATCGCAGCAGCATGCCCGCCCACGATTTCGAGGCGGACGAAGCGATCGAGGAAGGCATTACGATCAACTGGTTGCGAACTATCAAGGAAATTGACCGCTCTACATTCAAGGTTGAAGTGATGGAGCTCGACGAAAACGGGCGACCACAACCGACAGGAAGATACGAGGAACTGGAAGCGGATACGCTGATCCTGGCAGTGGGCCAGGATACGGATACGGCGTTTCTTGAATCGGTACCGGGAATCGAGTTTCAGAGTGACCACACGGTCGTTGTCGACGCCAACATGATGACCGGGCATGCGGGCATTTTCGCCGGCGGTGACATGGTACCCAGCGACCGTTCGGTGACCATCGCCGTGGGTCATGGAAAACAGGCTGCGCGCCATATCGATGCCTGGCTGCGTGATGCGACGTACCAACGCACTCCGAGGGGAGAGTTAATCGGTCACGAGAAGCTACACCTGTGGTATCGCACCGTCGCGCCGAAAATGGAGCAGGATCGTCTTCCTGTCAAAGAGCGCCGCGGCCACTTCGACGAAATCCTGAAGAACCTGTCCGAGCCCGATGCGCGATTTGAGGCCAGACGTTGTTTGTCGTGTGGCAACTGCTTTGAATGCGACGGTTGTTATGGCGCTTGTCCGGAGGATGCGATTATCAAACTTGGTCCTGGTAATCGTTACAAGTTCGATTTCGATCGTTGCACTGGCTGCGCGGTGTGTTTCGAACAATGCCCGTGTCACGCAATTGAAATGACCGATGAGCCGGTCGTCAAAGAAGTGATGTCGTGACGATCAAAAGCGCTCTGGAAGGCAATGAAGCGGTTGCGCGCGTTGCGTATGCCGTTAGCGAGATTTGTTCGATTTACCCGATAACACCATCGTCAGCGATGGCGGAGTACGCAGACATCTGGGCCGCGGCGGGTAAGGAAAACATTTGGGGACATGTTCCCGATATCATCGAAATGCAAAGCGAGGGTGGTGCTGCTGGCACCGCGCACGGCGCATTGCAAACAGGTGCGATGACGACCACATTTACTGCATCGCAAGGCCTGATGTTGATGCTGCCGAATATGTACAAGATTGCCGGTGAGCTGACGTCGGCGGTGTTTCACGTTGCATCGCGATCACTTGCTGCCCAGGCGCTGTCTATTTTTGGTGACCATCAGGATGTCATGGCCGCGCGGACAACCGGGTTCGGCCTGTTGGCGTCGTCGTCTGTGCAGGCGGCGCAGGATTTGGCACTGATCGCGCACGCGTCAACGCTCGAATCTCGAGTGCCGTTTGTTCATTTTTTTGATGGATTTCGAACGTCCCACGAAGTGAGCAAGATCGACCTCGTTAGCACCGAAGACATCAAAGCAATGATCGATTCGAATCTGGTGTACGCACATCGAAGTCGTGCATTGAATCCGGATAATCCGTTCATACGTGGCACGGCGCAAAACCCGGATGTCTATTTTCAGGGCCGTGAGAGTGTCAATCGTTTCTACGACCAGACTCCCGCGATCGTGCAAAAGGCGATGGACCGTTTTGCCGGTCTTAGCGGCCGTCAATACAAGTTGTTTGACTACTACGGCGACCCGCAGGCAGAACGGATAATCATACTGATGGGGTCGGGCGCGGAAACCGTACAACAGACGATTGATGCATTACCCGATTCCGGCCTTGGCATGATCAATGTTCGTCTCTTTCGGCCGTTCTCAAAAGCGCATCTGTTGAGTGCAGTTCCGGCATCAACCAACAGAATTGCAGTGCTGGATCGAACCAAGGAAATTGGTGCGAGCGGCGAGCCGCTGTATCAGGATGTCATGACTATAATGGCGGAGGCGGTCAGTGATGGATCACGAGCCACAATGCCGAGAATCATTGGCGGACGATACGGCTTGTCTTCGAAAGAATTTACGCCGGCCATGGTTAAATCTGTCTTCGATGAGCTGGGCAAAGAAAGACCGAAGAATCATTTCACTATTGGTATCAACGACGACGTCACACATACGAGTCTTGCGTACGACGTTGATTTTCAGATCGAAGGAGATGAGGTTACGCGAGCACTGTTTTTCGGTCTCGGTTCCGACGGTACTGTCGGTGCTAACAAGAACAGCATAAAGATTATCGGTGAGAGCACTGATCTTCACTGCCAGGGCTATTTTGTTTACGACTCCAAGAAATCCGGATCTCGAACCGTGTCGCATTTGCGGTTCGGACCCGAGCCGATTCATGCGCCGTATCTAATCCAGTCCGCGAACTTCATTGCTTGCCACAAGTTCGATCAAATCAACAAGATAGAGATTCTGCAAAACGCGGCGCAGGATGCGGTATTCCTGCTCGACAGTCCCTACGCGGCCGATGCGGTCTGGGATCAACTACCGCGGCCCGTGCAGCAGATCATCATCGATCGCAACATCAGCTTCTATGTCATCAATGCCACCGAGGTTGCGCGTGATGCGGGCATGGGAAAACGCATTAATACGATCATGCAGGTGTGTTTCTTTGCGCTGTCAGGCGTGTTGCCACGTGACGAGGCAATCTTGCAGATCCGCAAAGCGATCGAGAAAAGTTATCGCTCCAAGGGTCAG
>JALHUQ010000179.1 GCA_022866645.1 Woeseiaceae bacterium
ATCAACGTATCTTAGCTTACGGTCATGTCCATGAATGGTGTAAAGTTGCGTCGCGCCCTGAGTAACAATTCAGAATGGAGACCTTATGTTGCACGATGGACGATCAATTCGAGTTGCCGTAGTCGGTGGATCACGGATCCCCTTTTGCCGCTCTCACTCTGTATACAGAGATTGTACTAATCAGGATCTGATGGTCGCCGCGCTTCATGGTGTCATTAATCGTTTCGATCTGAAGGGCCAGACGCTCGGCGAGGTCGCGCTCGGCGCGGTCATCAAACATTCCCGAGACTGGAATCTGGCGAGAGAAAGCGTCATCGAGTCGGGCCTGTCGATGCGCACGCCCGCCGTCGATCTGCAGCGCGCCTGTGGCACCAGTCTTGAGGCCGCGATAATGATCGGAAACAAGATTGCGCTAGGCCAGATCGAGGCCGGTATCGCTGGTGGCACAGACACGGTCAGTGACGCGCCGGTGGTCTATCCCGACGAATACCGCCAACTGTTGATGGAAATGTATCGAGCCCGCTCACCGCTGAGCCGAATCAAAGCTATTTTTAAAGTTCGCCCGAAACATTTCAAACCGGTATTTCCCGGGGTCGTAGAACCTCGAACCGGTCTGTCCATGGGCGAGAGCATGGAAATTACGGCGCAACGCTGGGACGTACAGCGCGAGCATCAGGATCAACTCGCGCTCTCGAGCCATATCAAAGCGGCGGCCGCCTACGATGCCGGGTGGTACGAAGATCTGGTCGTGCCGTTTATGGATGCCGAAGAAGACAACAACATACGACGTGACACAACGTTTGAAAAACTTTCGGCACTCAAGCCCGTGTTTGACAAGAGTGAAGATGGCACGATGACGGCTGGCAACAGCACCGCATTGACCGACGGCGCTGCCGCGGTCCTCCTCGCGTCGGAGGATTGGGTTCGCAAGAAGAACTTGCCCGTATTGGCGTACCTGACGTTCGCGAAAGCGAGCGCTGTCAATTTCGTCAGCGACGAAGGCTTGTTAATGGCGCCCGCCTACGCGGTCTCCGACATGCTCAAGCAGGCGAACTTGTCGCTGCAGAGCTTCGACTTTTATGAGATTCATGAGGCGTTTGCAGCGCAGACAGTGGCAACCCTGAAGGCATGGCAGTCGGAAGAGTTCTGCAGGGTGAAGTTAGGTCGCAACGAGCCCATGGGCCCAATTGATCTGTCACTCCTGAACACCAAGGGCGGCAGTATCGCGATTGGCCATCCCTTCGCGGCTACCGGCGCGCGCATCATTTCGACGATGGCGAAGCTACTTCACGAAAAAGGCTCGGGTCGAGGTCTCATCTCGATCTGCACGGCCGGTGGCATGGGCGTGACCGCTATTATGGAAGCCAAATAAGTACCTGACGATCCGACGGATCCGTGGCGGAATTCAGCGCTTTTTTCGCTGCAACGCGTCGAGTATTTTATCGAGTCTGTCCTTCGCTTGCGCCGTTACGCCACCGCGTTTGACTTCTTCGAGAACAAAAAACTCCAGACGTCCGACGATGTCGTCAATATCCCGATCGCCGAACGCCTGTGATTGTTCGATTTCCTCGGGTGAATTCTCCACCGCGCCGAACAAATTGATCCAGACCTCGGATTGCCGGCCCCATGCCAACAGACGATAGAACTGCGCCCCGGGCCTGCCGTTCTGACTCGATGCAATACTGACAATGCCCGCGATCAATGAGGCTGGCAGCAGAATAATGTCGCGCACGCTGTCGACCAGTAACTTAACTTGCAGGACACCGATATCGCGTATCAGGGTCCAGCGTTCGGTTTTCGGATCTTTACTCTGGAAGGGTGTTTCCATCGCTTCTTCTCTACCACAAATGTCAATCAAGACAAGCGATTATAGACGTATTGACTGGCGTGCGAGGACTCTTTGCAGTAGTGTTGAGCGCGTTCTGTGCCATCAAAAAGACCATGTCGAAGTACCGATCAACACCTCAGTTTGAACACGGGTTTCCTGAGTCCACAGGAGTTCTCGTCGTTAATCTCGGCACTCCCGATGCCCCAACTGCGGGCGCGGTGCGCCGTTTCTTAAGGCAATTCCTTTCCGACCCTCGCGTAGTCGAGTACCCCCGACTGATCTGGTGGCTGATCCTCAATCTTGTGATCCTGCTTATTCGACCGTCGCGCTCGGCGGCGGCCTATCGAAAAGTCTGGACAGAGCAGGGCTCACCACTGCTGGTCCACTCCCAGGCGATAGCCAACAAACTTCACGCTCGGCTGAGCTCAGCGGCGGACACCCCGATGCTTGTTGAGCTCGCGATGACTTATGGCAAACCTTCCGTCACAGCCGCACTCGAAAAACTACTGGCGGGCGGCGCACGCCGAATTCTTATCCTGCCTTTATATCCTCAATATTCCGGCACCACGACGGCAGCGGTGTTTGATGTTGTCGTGCGTGAACTGGGCAAACAACGCTGGATCCCCGAGTCGCGATTCATTAACGATTATCACGATGCGCCCGCCTACATCAGCGCGTTGGCGAGCAGTGTTCGCGATAGCTGGGAAAAGAAGGGCCGAGGTGACAAGCTACTGATGTCGTTTCATGGCGTTCCGAAACAAACATTACTGGATGGCGACCCCTACCACTGCCAATGCCGAAAGACGGCGCGACTTTTGGCGGAGTCGCTCGGGTTGAACGACACGGAGTGGGCAATTTCATTTCAGTCCCGCGTTGGTCGCGAGGAGTGGCTGGCACCGTATACTGAGGAAACGGTCAAGGGATTTGGCCGACTGGGCTTGTCCCGCCTCGACGTTATTTGCCCCGGATTCTCAACCGACTGCCTGGAAACGCTGGAGGAAATCGAGATGCAAAATGCTGAGTTCTTCCACGCCGCGGGCGGCGGCTCGCTGCGTTACATTCCGTCACTCAATGCACGCGACGACCACATCGATTTTCTTGCGGCATTGGTGGCGCAACACAGTGCTGGTTGGTCAGCCGACAATGACACTTCTGCCCGACGCAAATCCCGCGAGCGAGCAGTGGCGATGGGAGCTCATTCGTGAGCACGATCGGTCGCTTTCTGGAGTTCTCCGTGCGCACGCCGGACATACTCGAGTCACTGCATTTTTATAAGACTCTGGGATTTGTGGAGCTTGAGATAGGTGACATGTGGTCACACAAGTACGCTGTTGTCAGCGATGGCGAGCTTAACATCGGTTTGCACGATCGTGTTTTTGATGCTCCTGCAATTACATTCGTGCAACAGAATATCGCCAAACACGCGCGCACTATGTCAGACCATGGATTTGAATTCAGCTTCATGCAATTGGACGAGGATGCCTTCAACGAACTTGGTTTTGCTGATCGCGACGGCAACATGGTAACGATGCTCGAGGCGCGCACGTTTCATCTTAGCGAAGACGCCAACAAAGACTCGTTGTGTGGCAAATGGTTTGAGTTGACCTTACCGGTGCGGGATGCACTTGCCGCAGGGCGTTTCTGGGCGCCCATTGCGCCCACGCTCTTGGAGATGCGAGAGGAACCCACTACGCATATGCGTTTCGATGCCGACGGCGTTGCGCTGGGTTTGTCAGAGAGCATTGCTATCACCGCTCCGTCACTGTGCTTCAAAAGCCCCGACAGGCATGGCCTGATGGCCCTGCTGGAACAGCAGGGCATGAAATTCGAAAAATTTCCCGGGTTTGAAGGTGCCTTTGTCGCGATACACGCACCCGAGGGCACGACGCTGTATGCCTTCGAGGAGGATTTTCTCGGTGAGAAGTACGAGGTCGATGAATCCGGTGATGTGAAGGACTTCCCCGCCTAACTCAATAGTCGCGCTCGATACCCATTCTGGCTATCAGCCAGCCGCCAGGACCCGTCTTCATTAGCGGAATCAGGTAGCGGTACAAGCGGCCTGAGACATAGACCGTCTTACCTTTTTCGAGTGCTGCAAGCCCTTCCCGGACAACGATCTCCGCGTCGTACCAGAGAATGGCCGGCGACTTGCTTTTCATCCTTGCGAGCTCCGGGCTCTGGTGAAACTCGGTGTGCGTGAATCCCGGGCACAACGCCAGCACATTGACGCCACGACGGCCAACGGTTGCCGCGAGCCCCTTCGACAACGCGATCAGATAGGCCTTGGTCGGCCCGTAGCTGGTGTCTCCGGCGAGAGATACCAGACCCGCAACCGACGCAACATTCAATACTCGTCCAAATCCTCTTTTCTGCATGGACGGTATGAAGTGGTGGCACATTCCCGCGACCGAAGTCATCATCAACTCGATGTAAGCTTGTTGGGCCGGCCAGTCACGGCCACGCAAAAGATCGGGGCCGACAGCACCCGCATTGTTGATCAGGTAGTCGACCGTCAAACCACGATCACTAAGGTCCGCGAATAGCTTCGCGGTTGCATCGGTCCTGGATAAATCGGCCTGAAAAATATCGACAGACACATTGAATTCATCAGCCAATTCGTCCGCCAGTTTTTGCAGCGGCTCTGCTCGACGGGCGACGAGTACCAGGTCTTTTCCCTTAGCGGCCAATTGACGGGCAAATTCCGCGCCTAGACCGGAGGAGGCCCCTGTGATCAGTGCTCGAGGTTCGATCATGGTTTTCCCGATGCCTGGTCTGGCGTTAGTGGCGATAGATGTCTGAGACACGTTCTGCCTGACGCCGCAACGCCATGCCAATTCCGGCCTCGTCAAAAAGTGCGTTGATCTCGCCGAGCCTGGGTGGCGACGGCTGCATGAGTTTCTCAATATTGTCCATCGGCGCATCGCACGCGATGCCGGTCAATCGGCGCGCGAGGTTTGCAGCGTCTTTATGACTGTCGAGTTTCGCGCCCAGCGTTTTGGCGCCCCGCACATTGACCTCATGAACTTTGTCGAGGTTGGCGTAAATATCATCGAGATTATTGAAGTGTTGCAGTAGCCCTGCCGCGGTCTTCTTGCCAACACCGGGCACACCTTTGATGTTGTCAACAGCATCGCCGGCGAGAGCCAAAAAGTCAGCGATTTGCTCCGGCCAGACACCGAATGAAGCCGGAATCTGTTCGTAACCCAGCTTGCCTTTCCCGGCAAAATCCCAAAACACATCTTCCTTACCGAGCAATTGCGTCAGGTCCTTATCGCGAGTCACGATAGTTGAAGGCCGACCATGACGGCGTCCGTGATGAACCAGGGTTCCGATAAGGTCGTCGGCTTCGTATGCGGGACTACTATGTTCCATCAGGCCGAGGGCTCGAACATAGCGTCGGCATTGTTCGAACTGTCGCTTCAATTCGGGCGGCGCCGGATCTCGATTCGCTTTGTACAGAGGATAGATTTCCGTTCGAAACGACTCCGTCATACTCTGGTCGAACAACACGGCTATATGTTCCGGTGTGACCTGCTCCATGAAGTCACCGATGAAGCGACAGAAACCGTAGAGCGCGTTTACCGGGTTGCCTTTGTCATCAACCATATCATCGGGCATTGAGTAATACGCACGAAAAACGTAGACGCTCGCATCGATCAGATATTGCATCAGTCGTGAAAGTGCACTTCAACGATCTCCTCTCCATTGGAGAGATGGTCACTGAGTCGGGCGTGCAAGGGGCTGGAACGTGGAATATGCGCCAGCAGATATTGCATTTGGTCGGCAAGAACGCGCCGCCCTTTCAGATAAATGTATTCGGCATAGTTGGGTGTGAACGGAACAGCGATCAATTGCATTGCAGACTGTTCGGGCGTTCGTCCGCCCTTGTAGTTATTGCAGCGTCGGCATGCCGTCGCCACGTTATTCCAGCGATCGCGTCCACCCTGTGACACCGGTGTAATGTGGTCGCGAGTCAGGTCTCTCGTGAGATAACGCATGCCGCAATAAAGACATATGTTGGCGTCGCGTTTGAACAGCGTGCGGTTGTTCAGCGGCGGTACGTAGCGGTCGCGATTTCGTGACAAACCCTGGCTGGTACCGTGCGTCGCTATGATGGAATTCACGTCGATACGGCTGCGCTTTCCGTTGCAGGAATTGTAGCCACCAAAAACCGAATAAAGACGCGTGCCACAGTCGTACGCAACTTGCTCGGAGTGATATAGACGTACCGCTTCACGGTAGTCGATCCACTCCAATGGCATTCCGGCAACGTCGGTTCTAAGAACCTGTTGCGAAATATCCGATGCGAGTCCTGCCAGCATATTCGCCCCCTTATGGGTATGCGCCGATTATGCCAACTTTATAGTGCCTTCAACACCTCATCGAGTGTTTCTTTCGCATCGCCAAACAACATTCGCGTGTTTTCTTCGAAGAACAGCGGGTTTTGTACGCCGGCGTAACCGGTGGCCATGCTTCGTTTCAAAACGATCGACGTATGTCCTTTCCAGCATTCGAGCACAGGCATTCCGGCGATCGGACTGTTCGGGTCGGTCAAGGCCGACGGATTGACAATGTCGTTGGCGCCAATGACCACGGAAACGTCAACTTTGGGGAAGTCCTCATTGATTTCGTCCATCTCAAACACGATATCGTAGGGCACCCTCGCTTCAGCAAGCAGAACGTTCATGTGTCCAGGCATGCGGCCGGCGACCGGATGAATTCCAAAACGAACATTGA
>JALHUQ010000180.1 GCA_022866645.1 Woeseiaceae bacterium
CCAGCCCCTGCAGATGCGCAGCAGGCACAGCCTCTGAGTAGGCTACAGCACCGCGCATAGGATCATCATTTGCCGCGAGGATGGTTGGAAAGACCGTATTGAACCAATCCACCAGTCGTTCTCCCGAACGAAAGTTTCGTCGCAACAATAGTGGGGCCAGCTTAATGTGGCCGATGCCAAATTCCCGCGCGAGCAGGAACTGGCCGACTTCTGCATTTCGGAAGCGATAAATCGATTGCATAGGATCGCCAACGCAACAGAGGCTCCGACCATCTCCGGGCACCCATCCACCGGTCAGTGTCTCGAGCATCCGATATTGCGCCGCCGACGTATCCTGCATCTCGTCGACCAATAAATGCTTGATTTGATAGTCCAGGAGCAATGCAACGTCGCCGGGATTTTCTGCGCTACCGAGAGCGGCACCGGCCGCCAATGCGACTTCAATATGATCGGTGATGGCTTGCTCGGCGAAAATCCGTTTTAACTCAATGACGGCCAAAGGCAGGAGTTGAAATAGTGCCAATAGAACTCGCCACTGCTCGTCCGAGTATTTCACGGGCGGCAGGGTCGTAACGCCGCGCAAACATTCCGCCAGATCCGCGTCAGTAGCCATCGCCAGCAGTAAGGCGCGCATGTCGTCCTTTCTCGACTTGTCATCCGGCGGGAATCCCTGTCGCTTATCTACTTGCTTACGCACCTGTCCTTGTTGCGTCAGGAGCAGCTCCGCAATGCCCTTCCACTGCGGTATTGTCTCCGGGACAGGTGCCGGCAACTGGCTTAGCGCGGCGAGATGGCAAATGGGACTGGAGGTCATGCCATTGTTGATCATGTTGGTCGCCGCGTAGTCGCATAAGCTAACCAACGAAGAATACTCGCTGGATTCCAGGTCTTGCGTGATTCGTTGCAGGTGCTCAGTAACAGCAAATTCGAGGCTTTCTTCGAATCTTTCACGCAGCGAAACTGCATCAGGCTCGGTCAAGCGACCGCTGCCAACAAAAGGCAACCATTGGTCCCGTGTACCGAGCATCTGAGATAAGTAGGAAGCGTATAGCCAGGTATTGTTGTCAACGTGTCTTAGTACATCAATGGTGGCTTCCTGCATCTCGCCTTTTTCCGCGAGCCAGTCGAGTGTCGCGACAGACGCCAATCCCAGTACCGCCCGCAATTCAGCGCCAACGACAATTCGTGCGCCAGTGCCGGATACGGTTAAAGGTTGGGCGCGAGCAATCGAGGCATTCAGCGCGTCCAGAGTCAAGATTCGCATCCGGCGGGGATTGCCAATCAGGTTCCACTGCAGTGCTTCGCTCCTGGCCAAAACCAGTCCAGCCAATTCGTAGGTCTTCCGCTCGTGATCTTCTTCCGGTACGTCGGTGTCATAACGACGGCGTAATGCCTGCAATACGCGAAGCTGCATTTCGGCAGCCGCCTTGCGAGTGAAAGTGATTGCGACAACTTCCTCGGGGTTTGCCACTACCGCCAGCAAATTGAGATAACGCTGGATCAGTAACTCCGTCTTTCCAGAGCCGGCCGGCGCCTGGATGATAAAGGAACGGGTTACATCAAGAGCAGCGATGCGCGCTCGCAAGTCCGCATGCAGCAATTGCTCATCCGTTGTCATGACGTAACTCGGTATAGCGGGTCAATAAATTAAGAGAACGCGCGGTAACGATGCCCTGCTCAATATTGATACGCACATCGCCGCCGGCGAGTTCGTTACACGCGGTCGTGATCTGCTCCTTGACACGGCGTAGCAAGTCCGGCCAATCGTCGACATTCGTGTATCCTCGACCCACGCCGTCAAATGCGATTTCCCGGCTATCCACATTGACCAGCGCTAATGCCGAAACAACAGCGTCGGCGGCAAACGCGTAAACGAATAGCTGAATTTCCTGTGCCTCTTGATCCCTGCCGACGAGCTGTTTTGTCTTTCCGGTCTTGTAATCAAGGATCGCAATTTCACCGTTGTCAAACGTGTCAATGCGATCAAATCGAAGTGGTAGACGAATATTCCCCGCAACGAACTCAAACGTGCCCTCCACCCCTGAAACTTTGAATTTACCGCGGCTGCCGTCGACCGCGACGAATTCGTGCAGCAAGCCGGAAATTCGCTGTCTCTCAAGCAGCAACAGTTGCTGTAGCACGGCGTCGGTATTTCGCTCGTGTCGTGCGAATGCAAAGTCCACTGCCGCCTCGACGCGAGCTGCCAGCTCTTCACCCTGCCAACTTCGAATGACGTCGCTCGCAGGCAAATCGATATACAACTTATAGAGGGCGTCATGGATCAGGTTGCCGCGCATAGACGCAGGTATTCCGATGGCTTGCGGGTATATAAGTCGCGCTCCCATGCGTCCGTGAATAAACGCCGTCACAGGATCACGAATCTGACGTTGAATGGTTCCCGCGCCTCCCGAGATTTTTTCACCCGCCGCGACAGGGGGGACACGATCCTGAACAGTGATGGCTACTACATTGTCGAGTAAGGTAGCAGCGTAAAGACCGCTGTCTGCCGGCGAAGCTGGGATCCCGGACAATAGCGGTGTCAGGAGATCGCTGACGGTTTGTTCCGCATCGTCTTCGGTCAGTGAGTAGCTGCATACAACGCGGTCCCCTGACGCGACCAGGCTTCCCAGAACTCGCCGCGCGTAGCGCAGTGTGTCCGCAGGTGTGCAGTCCGGCATGCCGTGTTCTTCCTGCAGACGGCGAGATACCAATGCCGACGGTGCGCCTGCCGGGGGCCAGTTTGCAGTAGTCACACCGCTTATCCAGGTCCCGTCAAACCGCAAACCGGACGCTTCAAGCGAGCCCATCAAATGTATACGGGCGTTCACTGATTCTGGCTGAAAAACGATGTCGCTTGCCATCGTGTCGAGTCTCGCAATAGCGGCGCGCGGGCTCATCGTCGAGCTGACGAGGCCGAGTCGAGCATATTCATTCAGCAACTCTCGCCAACGATTTATCAGCTGAAAATCGGCACTGTCCAATGAGTCGTGACCGGGCCAGGCGAACGACCTCAAAACGTCATCGATCAGCACAGCCCATTCTGCAGGTGCAGCAGATTTCGGCAGCTCCCGCCGGCGCTTGCTGAATGCCGCGAGTCTCGCTGCCCAGTCACCAGCATTGCCGCCGTCGCCCTGGCTACGCAGCTCAGCCGTAATCATTGACGGGGTCCAACGTCGGCTTGGCAGTTGTCTCAGCCGAAGTTCAAAGCGGCTGCGGCTGGCCGTCTCCTCTCCAAGCAACGGCGATCGCAGTAACACCCCGACGTCCGTCGATGACAGTTCCCCCACTAACCACCGGAGCAACAGTAAAGCGACAGCGATCGCAGGAAAGTCCGACAGGCGTCGACCGTAAGAAACATTCACGGCGTTGTAGAGCGATTGATGGCCGTGTTGCCAACCTGGTGTTGCACCTTCCCGAACCTGCCGGACAATAATTTCCGAATTCCTTTC
This sequence comes from Woeseiaceae bacterium, assembly GCA_022866645.1. Classification (GTDB taxonomy): domain Bacteria; phylum Pseudomonadota; class Gammaproteobacteria; order Steroidobacterales; family Woeseiaceae; genus UBA1847. The sequence goes on from JALHUQ010000180.1 coordinate 3,450, forward strand.
CAGGCCGTTCGCAATAATCGCGATTCGAGCTTCAGGGTTTCTGTTGATCTGCTGGCGCGCCCATGCGCCGGCGGATCGCAGTTCGGCCGCGCTATTATCAAAATACCTTAAAGAACATTGATCTTTGGGCTCTGCGACCGGTGCGGTTGTCACGGTAATGCCTGCGTCAATCATTGCGTCATGAATAGCCGTCATTATCGGCCGTTGCCGTTCAAATCCGACAAACGTGTAGTGACGCGACAGTTCGATCCTCTGATCCAAGATGAGTTGCAATACCAGCGTGCCGAGGCCCGCCTCGTCGACCCAATTTTCGCGCTCTAATATGGCGAGGTAACGTCCCAGAACGGATGCAAATACTCGATGATCTTCACTGAGTGCCGAACGTGCCACATCACTTATCGACACCTGCCAATCTGCCAGTCGTTGTCGGGTCTCCCTGGATAGCCTTACCAGCGTTCTAATATTCGGCCCATCACCCACTTCCCTTTGCAGGCAGCGCTCCCAGAGAACCTGACTTTGTTGCGCATTAATGCGGGTCGGAAGATCCTCGGGATGTATCGCGTTGTTCGATAGCGAGACCAGCCAGTCTTGCCAGGCAACAATATCCGAGCTGCGCCAAGCCTTCTTGCCGACTGCGAGCTGTTCTGCCGCGAAATGTTCGCCCAATGCCCGGGCCAGTCGCCGATTGCCGGTGACCACCGTTCCGGAATTATTGAGCGAATCGGATAACCAGTCGTACATTAGTCAGCAGTAGCGCTCCAGACACGCGTCAATACGGTCGAAAACTACATCGATCGTGTCGGTGTCAGGAAGTGTCGTGATCCGAAAATGGTCAGTGTACGGAGTGTTGAAACTACTTCCTGGCGCGACCAGAACATGGTAATTCTCCAGTAAGTCGCGCGCGAAGGCTTGATCATCGAGCTTGCCCTCAAAGCGCTCATCGAGGCGCAAGAAAGCGTACATCGCTCCCATCGGCTTTTCCAAATGCAAATGTTTGCTGGCGCTAACGCGATCGATCACTGCTAATCTCGACTGATACAGTCGGCCACCGGGCGTTACAAGTTGCTGGATGCTTTGAAAGCCACCAAGCGCCGTCTGCACTGCCCATTGACCCGGCACATTGCTGCACAGCCGCAGAGCGGACAACAACTCCATGCCATGGATATAGTCAGTCGCGCGATCGAGATCACCGCTAAAGACTGCCCAGCCAACGCGGTAGCCGCAGGCACGATAGATTTTGGAAAGTCCTGAAAACGTAAGACAGACTGTGTCCGTCGCCAAAGTAGCCAGTGGGATGAACTCGGCGTCGTCGTAAACCATTTGATCGTAGATTTCGTCTGCCATGACGACCAGGCCGTGCGCGGTCGCGAGCTTTACGATTTGATCAAGACTAGCGCGATCGTAGACTGCTCCACTCGGATTGTTAGGATTGATGACAACGATGGCTTTGGTTCGCGAGTTGATAAGACTCTCTAGTTGACCCGTGTCGGGTCGGAAGCTGTCGTCGCTGGCGCAACGATAGTGAATAGCCGTCCCTCCATTCAGCGTGACTGCGGCACTCCATAGAGGATAATCCGGGCTGGGGACAAGAACCTCGTCTCCTGGATTCAGCAATGCTCGCAGCGACAAATCGATAAGTTCGCTGACACCATTGCCAATAAACACTTCATCTGCCGTGACGCCTCTGACGCCGCGAAGCTGTTGTTGCATCACCACAGCTTCGCGCGCCGGAAATATTCCCTTTTGGTGGCAATACGGTTCCGCCTGCCCGAGGTTTTCGATCATGGCCAGCCGCATGGTCTCCGGTGTGCGAAATCCGAACAGACCCGGGTTGCCAATGTTCAGCGAAATAATTTCGTAGCCGCGTTTTTCGAGCTCCAAAGCGTGATTCGCGAGCTGCCCCCGAATTTCATAACGGACCTCTTGCAGAGCATTGCTGCGCTTCAGCGGCATACCCGACATCTAGATAACCCCATCCTGTCTCAACGATCTAATTTTGGCGTCAGAGTAACCCAACCATTCTTGCAGTACCTCATCGGTGTGTTCGCCGAGAGCCGGCGGGCTCCGCTCGTAACGAACCGGAGTGTCCGAGAATTCGACCGGGTTCGAGACAGTGGGTACCGGAATGTCGTCGCTGTTCAAAATACTGCGAACCAACCGTCGTTCGACGGCGTATTCGTTTGTCAGGACTTCGGCAATGTCATTGACCGGTCCCGCAGGAACGCCGTTAAGCAGCAGCACGCGAAGCCAATCACTGGTATCTCGCTCTCGCAATCTCGACTGCATTTGAGGAATTAAAGCCTCGCGATTCAAAATGCGCAGACTCATTGTGATGAAACGAGGGTCATTCGCGAGTTCTTGCAAGTCCAGTGCGTTGCAACAGCTGGCAAACTGCCGGTCATTACCAACAGTCAGCATCAAGTCGCCGTCACGCGTCTCAAATGTCTGATAGGGCACCAGATTCGGGTGCGCTGTTCCCATGCGACCAGGCGCAATTCCGCCGATAAGGAAATTCATGTTTTGATTGGCGAGCCAGGCCACCTGACTGTCGTAGAGGGGAACGTCGATATGCTGACCCCGTCCACTCATTGCCCGTGCGTTGAGCGCGGCAAGTATCGCTGTGGTCGCGTACATGCCGGCCATGATATCGCTGATGGCCACGCCAACCTTTTGCGGCCCGCCAGTTCCCGGTGGTGGTCCCGTAACGCTCATGAGTCCTGCGGAAGCCTGAATCATCGCGTCGTAGCCGGGATCATTTGCACGCGATCCAGTTTGACCAAAGCCGGAAATCGAACAATAGACCAAGCCGGGATTGAGCTTCAACAGTTGGTCAGGCCCAAGATCAAAGCGGGTCAGGGTTCCAACCGTATAATTCTCGAGTAGCACGTCAGCCTGTTTTGCGAGATCGCGAATGAGCGCTTGACCTGCCTCTACAGCTATATCGACGGTAACGGAGCGCTTGTTCCGGTTCGCAGACAGGAAATAGGCCGACACTTCTTCGGCCCCTGCCAGCCACGGTGGCCCCCAATGACGCGTGTCGTCTCCGCACCCGGGCCGCTCAATTTTGACGACATCTGCCCCGTAATCACCAAGCAGCTGACCCGCCCAGGGACCGGCGAGAACGCGACTCATGTCCAGTATTCGAATATTTTCCAGCGGCGCTGGCATAGTTTGGCCTTTAAAAAAACCCGGCCAACCTTGCGGTTGGCCGGGCGGGTCCGCACGGAGATTGCGGATTGCGTGACTCAGTTGCCTGACGAATCGTCAGTGTCAGCTGTGTCCAGCTCTTCTACCTCTGCGCCTTTTACCTCTGCCGGCGCAGGTGTTTGTTCGATTTCCGGCTTCTTCTTGCCGAATTTAATCAGAAGATCTTCATGATCTTCGGGGCTTAGCTCTCGAATCGACGCTATTGGTATCGATTCGCCATCCAAGTGGCCATCAAACACGACTTCACTGAAGCCGGCACATACCTGGCCGGTCGGCGAATCGAACGTGATGCCCCAGGAAGAACTGATCCCGTAGGCCCGCCGTCGCAGTGCGACGTGGTAATTGCGGCGTCCCGATCCTTCGATGATGAGGTTCGACTCGTCAAGGACGGTATATCCTCGGATACTTGATCTGAAGATGCAATCGGTCCGGCCGCTCCGGGTACTGTCTTTTGAGCCGTCCGAAGCCAAATCCGGGCTTGCGCAAGCTAATACTCCACATGAGAGAGATATCATAACTAATTGTTTTATATGCATAATGATTCTCTATCAGAATTGTCGATTGCGACGGCTAGAGAGACGGAGAATTACTCCAAAGCCACTCAATATTCGTGAATATCTGCGTTTAGTTTACGACAAATCCGCAGCCCGTATCGACTATGTGACCATCGTCAGGATCGAGAAAATGTGCTGGTTTGTGTGCCCAAATTAGAAGCCTGCGACGCATCACGTCCAACCTCACCGTTCTTTGCACTTGGATGTTGTGTGCGCTCATTGCGTATTGGA
>JALHUQ010000181.1 GCA_022866645.1 Woeseiaceae bacterium
CGTGCTTGCGCTACTGCTGTTAGTCAAAGGCGTGCGCCGAATTGTTGCGACCGTTACCGCGTTCACGCTGGCCCACAGCATCACGCTGGCGGGCGCGACGCTCGGCTGGGTACATATGCCCGGCCCGCCTATTGAAGCAACCATCGCATTGAGTATCGCGTTCGTTGCCGCAGAAATTATCCACAGCCGGCAAGGTAGACCGGGGCTGACGGAACGATATCCGTGGATCGTAGCGTTTACTTTCGGGTTGCTACACGGCTTCGGCTTTGCCAGTGCGCTGATGCAAGTCGGTTTACCGCAGACAGAGATTCCGATCGCGCTACTCTTTTTCAACGTCGGCGTTGAAGTCGGTCAGCTGTTATTCATCGCTGCCGTATTCGCCACGTTTTGGCTCGCGCACCGCAGTACGCGACGCGTCAAAGTGCCGCAGCTGCCGTGGGCGTCTGCACTAGCCGCATATGTTATCGGCAGTCTCGCGGTTTTCTGGGTCGTGCAACGCACGGCCGGGTTTTTTCCGTAGGGCGGCATTGCAAAGGTCGTTCGTTGCCGCATTCACACATCATTCCTCTACCACTCGTTCGTGACCCGGCTCACCGTTCAATTGTAAACTCTGAAGGTATTGGCACGTTAGCGGGCGTCGTATAATGGCATTACCCTAGCTTCCCAAGCTGATCACGCGCCCGCATTCTCAAAAGCGGACATTCAGTCGTTCCAGCAGGGCATTAGTAGCTTTTTGGATCCTTTTCAGCCAGCGCCGGCCACACCAATCCTATTAACGCGATATCGCTTGGTCTAACAAACCGACCATTGGGGCCCCACAATTTGGTCGCCGGGACTGCCGAACTTGCGTCGAAGCCAACCTGGCGAACGAAACCATCCCAGATGGCACAGTGCGCCGCCAACACCGTTCAAACCGAGCACCAGACGGAAATCGTTCAGCAGGAGGCGCATCAATGCCTTTTGATGCGTACTTCACCAGGTAGCCAACTGGACGCTTTGCCCGTTGAACGTTGGTCATTCCTTTTCGCCACCAGCGTTAGCGTTTCGTCAGTTCAGCTACCCAGACGCATCTAAAAGGCTCACCGCGACGTTTGGCCCAAAGCCGATAATGTCGGACGAGTTCTTTGATGTCGCCGGGTTGCGAATCATCATCGCGGGCATAGGTAAGGGTTACAAATCCTACTCTGTATCGATAACCGTCGGATTGCAGACCGGATTCAATTCCTTTCGCTGCTCCAAGAATGACTCGACACATTTTGTTTCTCTAAACTGACAAGCCCAGAAGGGCGGTCGATAAGTTTCGACGGGACCCGCGCTTCTGCGTCGCTTCCCCCGAGTGCCGCGTCGGCTTCCTGCCTCCTTGCACGAGCCGCAGTCGCTTCCCATCAAAACTTCAGCGCCGTGCGCGCTCTGAATGTCCCGACGCTGCGCATTCGCAACATTCGCAACATTCGGGGTATCGTCCTGGCGGCTATGTGGGGTTAGGGGTTGTGGCAGTTTCGGCTGACTCGGCATGATCTGGACCTCCACGGCCCAGACCGTACGATATGCGCATAATGTATATTATGTTAAATCGAGAATGTATGGCAAACAGCCAGGACTTCCCATGCTGGCGGACACAACTCGGCGAATCACCGTTCCCGGACACCGCGTGCCTAGGTAAAACTCCCAATTGATGATCCCCACTCATAAGCCCATAAGCAATCAGTGGCGGCCGACAACGGGCATTCCTGCCCGCGGTTAATTTACGTCACTAAAAAAATAGGAGGAACCACCTGATGAAAACTCTCCCTGTAGTTCTTGGGATCATTGTTGTCGTCATCATTACCGGGACAACGTTCGCGCAGGTCCAGATCAAAGAGGTGCCGCTTACCTGGCAGCAGGCGTCCCTCAGTGACGGTGAAGAGCTTTACCTTGAGCTCTGCGCTGCGTGTCATGGAAAAAGCGGATTGGGCGATGGGCCGGCTGCCCCTGCGTTGAAGAATCCGGTGCCTGATCTGACTGCTTTGGCGGCACAAAACGATGGCATTTTTCCCCGCAAAGAAGTGGAGAATTCAATCGCCGGAAAATCTCGGGTCGTTTCGCACGGTACGATCGACATGCCAGTTTGGGGTCAAGCGTTCGAAGACGTCCGACCCGATTGGAAGCTGTTTCACCGTAAGGCCCTCGCGAATCAGCGGATTTTCAACCTGACCGAGTACCTGGCAACAATCCAGGCCGAGTAGCCTTTGGGGGGTAATTCTCCCGACCTTACCCAAATAGCGAGCCCGCGACTATCTGTTCCAGCTTTACACGGCTGTTCAGGTCCCGCGGCGCTCGCGGGACAGGAACCATATGCCGACAACGATCACCCCGATACCGATGGTCTGTGTCAAGTTCGGAGATTCATCCAGCGCCGGAATCCGAGTTGCCGCAATGTAGACGAGAATGTAACTAATCGAGAGCATTGGATACGCAAAGCTGACAGGATAATGCGTCAGCGCAATCACCCACACGATCAGTGATACTCCGTAAAGCAAAATTCCGACGAAAAGCGTCAGTGCGTCTACAGCGGTGAATCCATTGCTTATGGACGCGATGAGAGACATGCCGTTGTCCGGCGCTAATGCGCCCTGCTTCATGGCCATTCGAAACAACAATTGTGCCGCGCTGGTCAGCAGGACGCTGAGCGAAATCGGAACCCAGGCGAATTTCGCATAGCGGTTCAACATCAGCTCACCAACATCATGGCCGCGCCAACTGTAATCAAAAATACGCCAAACCAGCTTGCGGCGCCCACACGCTCTTTGAGGATAACGACCGAGAGACACGTCGTCAGCGCAAAACTCAACGCAAGTACCGGGTATGCCTTGCTCACTTCAATCGTTGCCAGTGCGAGTAGCCAGACTAGCAGTGCGCTCCCCATTACGAAAATAGCGAGCCAAAACCAAACGGATCGAGCCAGCGAAACCAACAACGCAGCAGGACTCGAGTCTGTGTTCAACTGCCCAGCGGCCAATTTCTGCAGAATTTGCCCGATAGATACGAGTACGACAGCGATCAATAAGTAGGCGTAGTTCGTCACGGACTCTTCATGTCCGGAGCTGCATCGCCGGAGTTCGACGCTGATGATCGCGTTAGGTGCGCATAGAAATTTCCATAGGACGTGCTTTCGGTGTTCGGCGGCAAGACTGCTGTGGTTGCCTCGTTACACGGACCTTTGCAAAAAATCAGCACGCTTTCCTTTTCGGCGATGAGTCGTTTTAGATCATCGGCTGTCAGGAACCGACCACGTCCATCCTCGGACTCAAGGCCGTAGCTTGTCTCACCACCGTTTTCGATAACGAATACATCCGCCCGCCGAGTACCCCAACTCACCGCGCGAACCAAAGACCCGTTGGCAACAACCACCGTGTCTTCTGGAACCTGCGAATAGGTTTGAGTAATAAACGCCGTAGGGGCTTTACGCATCAAAGTTGCCTCTGGCATTGACAGCGGCAATGCAATCAGAAACGGGACCATCGACAGTCCGATGCTTACAAGACGAACAACTTGATTGCGGGTCAGTATTGCGTACGATAGTGCCGCTAGCGCAAATGCCAGGGACGCAAAAATCGCGATCTGTTTCAATCGCTCGTCCGATGTAAAAACCACTTCATCCGCTTTTGCGACGAAAATAGCCAGGGCGACGGAGAAGAGAATTACCGTCAGCAGTGCAAGTACCAAAGACACTCGAATCGCGCGCTTTGAAAGTACCAGGGACGACAGACCGACAGCAGTAATAACGGAGAGCGGTACAAAGCAAGGCAAGATGTAGGTTTCTAATTTACCACTGGCGATTGAGAAGAAAATGAAAGGAACGATTGCCCAAAGGACAAGCAATAACATAGCTCCATCCCTCGTTTGCGGTGCCGGCTTGTCGCGCAGGCCCTTCAACGTTGCAGGCAATAAGAAAATCCAGGGAAACCCAAGCGCCGGCAAAAACATCAGAAAAAAGTAGAACGGCTGCTTGTGTTGCGCGTTTTGCCCTGCGAATCGCTGTATGTGCTCCACCCAAAAAAAGTAGTGCCAGAAGTCGGGCTGGGCCAGGTGAATCGCCAGTGCCCAGGGTGCGATCGTGAGCACCGCAAAAACAACGGTGACCCACGCATGCCTGATCAGGAACGCGTACTCTTTGCGAATCAAAAGCCAGGGCGTGAGCACGAGGGCCGGGAGGGCCAAAGCCAGAAAACCCTTGGTGAGGAAGGCCAACCCGAAAAAGACGCCGGCAACGGCTAGTAGCCCGAATCGGCGTCGTCCGATTGAATAGCTACTCGCGGCCATCGCCAGAATACCAATATTGAGAGCTGCAGCGAAAACAGGATCCAGAACGCCGTAGTTTCCAGTCGCCTGCACTTCTAGCGTCGTCAGGAAAATGAAAGTCGCTAAATACGGCACGCTGCGTGACGCGAAGAACATTCGACCGATGGCGAATACTGTTATTGCAGCGACAGCGGTTGAAAGCGCGCTCGAAATTCGGACGCCGAAGGGCGTCTCACCAAATAGCCACAGCGAAGCCGAATTCAGCCAATACCCAAGTGGCGGTTTCTCGAAATACAACAAGCCGTTCAGGCGCGGCACGATCCAGTCACCCGACGCGAGCATTTCGCGAGCTATTTCTCCATAGCGGGCTTCGTCCGGAATAAAGAGCGGCCGTTCTCCGAGCGTCAGCAGGTACGCAACGAAAAAAAGGACGATCAATAGCGCGGTGCCTATCGAACGAATTCTTGGGGACTCAAAATATTCCTCTATCGTCATGTTGCCTGCGTGCACACTCGGCCGTCCCGACCTTCAATCAATGCATCAACAATTTTGCCGGTTTCGATACTCTCGAAATCCGGCAGCAAGGCACAAAGAGGTACGAATTCGATGCCCCGCCCTCGCGCCTCCTTGAGGAACTCTTCGAACAGTTCGCGCTTCGCGATCCCTTCCACTTCGGCATGAATAGTCAGTACGTTGAGGGTTGATGGATCGATTTGGTCCAGCAGCACGGAATTATAGTTGTCGTCTGTGATGCCGTTACTACCGATTAGTTCGTCATACGTCGGCAACGTTACCGGAATTTGCGGAGTTGCCGGCGCGCCCCCAAGCATCGGCCGAAAGATGCTCGTCCCTCGGCAATCGCTGTGGTATCTCATCGAGTATCGTTCTTTTTGCGCCAGGACTTCCTCGTTGCATCGCCATCCGGCGGATGCGGAGCAGTCTGGCTTTTCGCCCAGGATCTCTGTCAAAGCGCATACGCCGCGCTCAATTTCCTCCTGCAATTCTGTTGTGGACATATGGTCCAATTTCGCCTGCCATTTGTAGTGGTCCCAGGCGTGAATACCAACCTCATGTCCGAGCGCTCGTGCTGAGCGCATCAGCTTGCCGCAGGCCCGGCCAATATCTGGACCTGGCCAAAAAACGCCGCGCAGCAAGATATCCCAGCCGTACAAACTTGCCGCGTTGCTGCGAAGCATTTTTAGCAGGAACGTGGGCCTTACCAGGCGCCACAAATGTCGCCCCATGTTGTCCGGGCCTACCGAGAAGAAGAACGACGCATGAATGTCGTGCTTCTCAAATATTTCCAGCAGCGCTGGAACGCCCCTTTGCGTTCCGCGTAGCGTGTCCACGTCAACTCGCAGGCCGACCGTAGTAGCCGCTTCGGAACTTTTCACGCGGAGCTATCCGACCGAGGCGAGCGATTGTTGCCCGGTCTGCGCATTCTGCTCGAGTCCGTCAGCGTGATCGCGCAGGAAGTAATCGAGCGTCTTGCGTACTGAAACTTCGACCGGAATGGTCGGCTCCCAGTCGAGATAACGTTTCGCATTCGCAATACTGGGTAGCCTGTGTTGCACGTCCTCGTAACCCTCGCCGTAATATCGTTTGCTTTCGATTTCCTGCATTCCCGCAAGCATTGGAAACTGATCACGTAGCGGATGGCGTTCAAACTCCTGAGTGAGTAACTCGGCGAGCTCGCGGATACTGGCTTCGTTCACCGGGTTACCGAGGTTTATGATCTTGCCGTCACAGGCCCCGTCTTTGTTTTCAATGATTCGAAATAGTCCTTCAATGCCGTCTTCTACGTCGGTGAAACAGCGTTTTTGTTCGCCGCCATCGATGAGCTGGATCGGTGTCCCTTCGACAAGATTGAGGATTAGCTGAGTAATCGCACGCGAGCTGCCTATGCGCGCCGAATCCAGCGA
>JALHUQ010000182.1 GCA_022866645.1 Woeseiaceae bacterium
GACATCGCAGGTTGACGATGTCACTGAGTTTGCCGAGAAAGCCTGCGTTGATGAGATAAGTCAGCGTTTCAATGCAGCAACGGTGAAAGTCTACACAGTCAAAAAAAACAGTAACGGCTATATCGTCCGCGCAACTATTACCTTAGCGAAAGGCAACACAGCAAAGGCCTACTGTTTGACCAATACGCACGGTGGCGTAAAGGACCTTTCGCTCGAAGAGCGATAGGTGTAATTCGTTAATGATCTCAGGGGGCGATGTAAAAGTTAAACTCTCAGTCTGGAGTGCGGCACGGTGAAAATCCCGACCAAATGCAATCCATCCAAAGGGGTCAGAGCCCAGGTAAACCAGCATGGAAGATAGTCTCAGCATTATCGGAATATTCGTTTCGCTGATCCTGCTGATGGCGCTGGCCTATCGCGGAATCAGCGTCATTATCCTCGCCCCAGTTCTTGCTCTGCTTGCTGTGCTTTTTTCCGGCGGCGGCAGCCAGTTGCTTGCAATCTATACGCAGGTGTTCATGTACGGCGTGCTCGGATTCGTCGTCAAGTATTTTCCGGTGTTCCTGCTCGGCGCAATTTTCGGCAAGCTGATGGACGATTCCGGCTCCGCTCAGAAGATAGCCCACGCGATTTTTACGATGATGGGCCCCAAGCGCGTCGTGCTGTCGGTGGTCGTCGCCTGTGGCATTTTGACGTATGGCGGTGTATCGGTTTTCGTGGTGGTTTTCGCCATCTATCCGGTTGCGGCGGCGATGTTTCGAAACGCCCGGATTCCGAAGCGCCTGATTCCAGCGGCGTTAGGTCTGGGTGGCGGCACGTTGACGATGACGTGCCTGCCCGGCGCCGTGCAAATTCAGAACATCATACCGACGGCGTACTTTGGTACCGACACCTACGCGGCGCCCGTTTACGGAACCGTGTGCGGCGTTTTGATTTTGCTGGGGGGGTTGATGTGGCTGAAACGGCAGACCGCAGCGTATGCCGCTGAGGGCTATGGCGAAAATCACATTAATGAACCCGTCGAACTCGACGTCAGCCGACTGCCACCGCTTTCAATTGCACTGGCACCGGTTGTTTGTGTCATCGCCGCCAACTACGTGTTTTCGGAGTTGCTGATTCCTGCGTGGGACACCAGCTACCTGTCCGAAGCCCAATTCGGCGCGACCAGCGTCGACAAGCTTCGCAGCCTCTGGGCGATGATCGCCGCTTTGCTGGTCGCCAGCCTCGCCGCCATTTTTCTGAACTGGCGACGTTTGACTAATCTCAATCAAACTCTCAGCGCCGGTGCGATCAACTCAATGCTACCGACCTTCAATACCGGATCAGAGGTTGGTTATGGCGTAACCATCGCCTCGCTGGCCGGCTTCGCACTGATCAAGTTAGCCGTCATCAATGTCGCTCCGGGCCACCCTCTGATTTCTGCGTCAATTGCTGTCAACGTCCTCGCAGGCATCACCGGATCTGCCTCGGGCGGCATGAGCATCGCATTGGCCGCGTTGGGCGATACCTACCGCCAGTTGGCGATCGAAAACGGTATCAGCCTGGAATGGATGCACCGTGTTGTCTCGATGTCCTCAGGCGGTTTCGACACGCTGCCGCACAATGGTGCTGTCATCACGATGTTCATCATCTGTGGACTGACGCATCGCCAGTCGTATAAAGACCTTGGCATGGTGACGCTGGTCATTCCGTTTAGTGTCGTGATTGTCGTTACGACATTGCTCAGCTTTTTCGGCACTTGATGATTTCAGGGAATGAGCTGGAGGGGTCAGACCCCTTTCGGGAATAACGCGTAGAACACCAATCCCACCGCAATGACGCCGAGTGCGAACAATGCCTCGACGGGCCGGTTAATCAGCACGAACGCCAGCGTCCAGCCCGTCAACGCCAGATAGATGAGCGGTGTCAGTGGGTAAGCGAAAGTGCGGTAAGGGCGCGGCAATTCGGGCTGCCGCACACGCAGCACGAAAACACCCAGCACAGTGACAAAACTGTTAAGTGCGAGAATGAAGCCCGCGAAAACCAACACTGCCTCGAAGCTGGACGTCAAAATAAAGAGTATCGCCAGAGACGACTGAAACAGAATGGCCGACGCCGGAACACCGTCGCTGTTGGTACGCCCGAGCAGCCGCAGCGTTTGGAAATCCTGACCAATCACCTGCAAGACGCGAGGGCCGGCGACCGTCATGGCACTCACTGTCGAAATTAACAGCAAACTCAGAACCAGACCCGCGAAGCGCCCGCCCGTTTCGCCGAACGCCGCGTCCGCCGCGATGTAACCGACTTCGACCTGTCCGGTCATTGCCTGCATGGGTGCCACAGTCAGAAAGACAAAATTGAGTGCGAGATAGAGGATCATCACCACGAGTGTTCCAATAATCAGAATCCACGGCAGTGTCCGCTGCGCATTTTCCAGTTCGCCGCTCAGGTAGGTAGCCGCATTCCAACCCGTGAAAGCGTAACTCACATAAATCAGGGAGACAGCAAACGCACTGCTTGTGAGTACGTCGATGTCGTCCGTGGCGGGAGCGAATTGGACCGACTGAGCTGTGTCGGCTAATAAGAGGGCTGCGGTGCAGAAAGCAATGATGATTCCGACTTTTGCCACAGTAAAAATTACTTGCAGCGCGCCGCTGTTGCGCCGTGTGCTGCTGTGAACGAAGGTGAGGATGATGATCAGGGCACAGGCGAGCAATTTTTGTAGCCAAGGATGCGATTCGCCCGACAAAATCGACGTCGAATAGGCAGCAAATGTCATGGCGGCCAACGCGGTTGGCCCTGCAAACCCGACCGTTGCCGACACCCATCCCGACACAAATCCGATGGCAGGATGATAAATGCGTGTCAGGAAATTGTACTCGCCGCCCGATCTGGGCATCGCTGCGCCAAGCTCTGCGTAGGTCATGGCACCGCAGAGCGCAATACGGCCACCGACTGCCCACAACATAAGTAAGGCAAAGCCGGAACGGATTTCGAGCAGCTGAAAACCGAGGCTGGTGAAGACACCGGTGCCGACCATATTGGCGATGACCACGCTCGTGACGGTCGTGTAACGGAATTTGCTCATTTGAAATACCAGCGTATTGCCGAGGACAGGAGCATGTCAATTCGCGTTGCTGGGTACTGACAGGTGACCAGGCTCACAGTCATTTGTCAGTACCTGTCATGGCACTCCCGCATAGGCTCATGCTAAAATGCTCAATGATCGAAACCAGAACTTGATCTCAAGAAAAAAAGACAATAGTTCAACAGAAGAGCCAAAGGAATCTATAAATGAAGATTATCAACTCAGTCTTTAGACTGATCACGGTACTTGCATTGGCTGTCGCCGCCGTGAGCTGCTCGACAGCGCCACCGACCATACAGACCGGCCCCGACGCCGAGGTATCATTCGATGGCCTGCACAAAGTTGACAACGCCAAGGCCAGCGAGGCGTGGGCCAGACCGGACCTCGATCTATCCGTATATACCAAGCTATGGCCTGTAAGCGCCGGAATCGAGTACCGACAGGTCCAAGACCGAGGCCGGTCACCGATGGCAAATTCGCGAGGCGGGCCGTATTTCATAGACGACAAAGCTCGCGCGCAATTCGAGACCCTGGTCGCCGATATTTTCAAAGAAGAGCTGCAGCAAATTCAGCGATTCGAACTGGTGGACGGGCCTGGCCCGGATGTGCTCATGGTTGCCGGTGGACTGCTGGATGTAATTTCCTACGTTCCGCCGGATCCGGTCGGAAGTCGTTCCGAGGTCTATCTTAGCTCCGTCGGCGAAGCCACGCTGGTTTTGGAACTACGAGATTCGGAGACCGGCACGATCCTCGCACGCTCCATTGACCGACGCGCTGCCGAAAGCCCAGGTGGCACGCTTCAGAATTCCAACAACGTAAGCAACGCCGCGGACGCGAAACGTGTAATTCGTCGTTGGGCAGTCAGGTTGCGTGAAGGGCTCGACGGATTTTTTGAATAGCAGTTCAGTTTTCGAACGGTACTGTTTGCAGCAGCCAGTGCGGGTACGCACTGGCTGTTTTTCCTTACGCACTCAAATTCCGGCAAGTCAGGGTGTCTGGTGCCTGCGGAAGGTCAACGACCTTTGATCAAAGCCGCCAGCCGCGAGCGGCCCACCGATGCCCAGTTGGCGCCGAGTTTTTCGGCGTCCTCCCATCGAGTCACCATGCCGTCTTTCTGCGCCATTGCAGCGCCTTGAAGCACTTTGATGTCGACGGCGCGCGCAAGAATCTCGTTTGAGCGAGAGTCCCTGAGTTCAAGTATCAGCGTCGCTTCGCCCGTGGCAACCAACGCCAACCCCGCCCAGCCGGAACTGCCGGCCGCTCCGGGTGGCACCGTCGCAGTGATATTTTCAACTCGTACGCCCAACTCGAGCACGTTCTCACCCGGTTCGTCGACCAGTTCAAGATTCTTCAGTCCCGCTAACTCGGACCTGAATGCCGAAGACAGCATGTCGCGAAAGCGCTGTTTTTGATCGTCATCCAGCGGAAATTGCCGCAGTGATTTGTCGGGCGTTCGGAACGCGAGTTCCGGTTCGCTGAAAATAATGCCGGTATAGCTGCTGAACACCGTCCCCGGGCGAACCTGGGCAATGTCGAGGGACCGTATCCTGACGTTGATCAGGCCTTCATAGTTGGCCTCGGGCTCGCTCACGACTGCCCCCTGCGACATGCAGGAAACCAACGAAAAAACAACGAGGCATAAGCCTATGATGCCGGCGCGCCGCATGATTTCGATTTTCATTGTGAGGCTGTGCACAGTCCGGAAACTATGCTTGAATTACCCGGGGCGGGCAATCGAAAGTTTGCTTTTGCCCGGAGTTTTCATGGCAAGCACACATCGGTCAACGAACAGGATTCATAGCATGCCTATCCAAAATCGCCGCGGATCGATTTCCGCATCGTTGCTCGCGGTCCTCAGCCTGATGCTCGCCGCTTGCACCACGGTCGAATCGCAAAGCTTTCGGGCTGTAAAAAATTCGCGAGTTGAATCCGCCAAAATCGCGGCCGATGCGGATTTCAGCAAATACGATCGATTGCTCGTTGACGATATGGGGATATATTTTCCGACCAGCGCGCCAGTGCCCGACAGTGATCTGCAGCACATTCGCGACATCTTCCGTGATGCGTTCTCGGCTGAACTGAAAGGCTATGAGTACACTCGCGAACCTGGCCCCGGGATGTTGCGCGTGCAGGCAACACTGATAGACCTTCGGCACGCCACGCCCATGGACGAGATGCCGAATTTGCGCCGCGAACTAAAAGAAATCGCGAAACCCGGCGCGCTGGTATTTCTGATGGAGCTGCGTGATTCGGGGACCAACGAGGTCCTGGCAAGAGCGGCGGACAGTGCTGAGGCCCCGCGCTTTGCGTACGCTGACGACAACAGCACTGACTGGAAAACCGTTGAAGTAGCCGCCGCGCACTGGGCCATGCTATTCCGCGAGTTCCTGGACCGCAGTTTCGAATAGACATCGCGTGTCACTCAGCCAGCGCTCAGGGTGACGACAAATTTAGCCTGACTGCCGGAGCTTACTCGGTATTTCGATACGACTGTTGGGTTAGGCATTGTGCGGTTCTTTCGTCGTCCCGAACCTGTAACATGAAATAACATGAAGATCCGAAAAGTCACCGGCCTCGCACGTTCGATCTCACAATTCGTAGCCGCAGGACTGATCGGCTGCGTCATCGCCGTTGTCGTCGTCTTCGTCATTGTTCTGAACAACCGCCCTGAACTGTCTGTCTGGCATCTCGCGGATCTCGACGAGGAATTCACCACCGAGTCGGATGTGTCGAATTTCGAGCAGTACCTGGCGCTGGAAGAACGTTTGTTCAGGCAACTGGACGCGCTCGTCTATGCAAAGGTCCCGCAGGGACCCGAAAACACCATCAACCGCTACAGCCGGGGAAGCCTTTCCGACCCGGGGCGCTGGCCGGTTAACTGGAATCGAAGTTTCGAGTTGCGCCACGAACAGCCGAGGGCCGGCGTACTGCTATTGCACGGATTGTCCGACTCACCTTACAGCATGCGCGCGCTGGGCCAGGCCATGCACGAACACGGCGCCACGGTGGTTGGGCTGCGAATACCCGGCCACGGCACTGCGCCCTCCGGCCTGGTCGAAACCCGCTGGCAGGATATGGCGGCTGCCGTGAGGTTGGCCGCCCGGCATGTCCGCGAGACGGTCGGAGAAAAGCCTCTTTATCTGGTCGGCTATTCGAACGGCGGTGCGCTGGCCGTGGAATACCTGTTGTCCGCACTGAACGACACCTCGCTGCCCCCGGTGGCAGGGGTCATCCTGCTGTCACCGGAAATCGGCATTAGCGGCAGCGCCGCGCTGGCCGTATGGCAAGGGCGTCTCGGACACCTGTTGAGATTCGAGAAACTGGC
>JALHUQ010000183.1 GCA_022866645.1 Woeseiaceae bacterium
ACTGGTCTCAGGAAAAACCGCGTCTCCGCAGCGTGTGTTTTGCATAATCAACGTGCATCGGATCGCTGCGTGACGGCTCAAAAAAGAAAATGCTCCAGGGAGAGTACGATGAACGATAGTTCAAGGCTATGCAGCGATCTCTTTCACCACGCACGGTTTCATGCCGTGAGTTTCTTTCTGCTGACACTGGCAATTTTTGTCGCTAGCGACGCCAATGCGCAGAGCTGCGAACGTACGATTACGGTAGATGTCGTGGCACTCGATATGCCACTGATGTTCAACCGCCTCGGCGCACAGAATATCAACGGCATGATGTATGCGCTGAAACGGGACGTGGTCGTGAATGACCCGGCCAGTCCTGACCACATGAAACCGTTGACCGCCCCCGGTGTCAGCGGTTCTCCGGGCAATGTCACGCTGCGCCCCGACAAGCGACCGCGTCCACTCGTGCTTCGTTCCGGTGAAGGCGATTGTCTTGAAATAACCTTAACCAACCTGCTCAAAGACAGCACCGATCCTGGCGATCCGACTGCAGATCCTGCTAACCCGTTCAGCACGGCCCAGGTGCGCAGTGGCATGGAATTCCGCATACACAATGACGACCAGATTGCAGCCCGCAACATCAGCTTGCGCTTCCAGGGCACCGAGCTCGTCGGCAGCATCCGAGACGACGGCAGCTATGTCGGTAAGAACGGCACCGGTTCGCTAATTAAGCCGGGAGAGTCGCAGACCTACAAGGTTTATACACGAAGTAATGGTGGCTACATCGGCGTCAATTATGGCGGTGTAGTCGGTGGTGAGGGCCAGGGCGGTACCACAGCGAGTGGCCTTTGGGCCGTTCTCAATGTGAACGCCAGGGGCGCTTCTTTCTACCGCAGCGTCGTGACGAACGAGGAACTTGAGCTTGCCAGCAATGGCTTGACGACGCCCGATGGTCAGCCGCAGCTCGACTACGAAGCGGTGTACCCGAACATCGAGCCGTGGATCAGCGAAGGCAAAGCCTGCCTGCCGATACTGAACATGATATACGGGCCTAAGACGCCGGTCCCCGCAGGCTGCCCTGCCGCGCCAGCCACGACGAGCTTGGTGCACACGGCAATCGACGCCGTTGTTGCTTACGGTCCTGAGTTCAAGCTGGCTGTCGCTGACGAGACGGGGAGTCCGCATGACGGTCAGCTCGGTTTCTTCCCGCCGAGCATTTACCCGTTGGAAAGCGTCGGCCTGCGCAACCCAACCGTACCGAATCGCCTCGAGCCCTTCCGTGAGTTCACGGTTGCGTTCCACGATGAAGTTCAGACCACACAGGTATTCCCGAAATGGTTTAACGACCCGGTGCTGGGTCATACACTGCACGGCGTGCGCGATTCTTTCATGATCAACTACGGTTCAGGCGGCATTGGCTCGGAAATCATCGCCAACCGCCTTGGCGTCGGGCCGATGCACGACTGCATCAACTGCATGTACGAAGAATTCTTCCTGACTTTCCACGCTGTCGGTGAGGTGGGCCAGGTTACCGATATCCCGGCGAACATGGGCCTCGAAGATTGCGACCCATCACTCAATAACTGCGGCGCGACAGGCCCGAAAGCTAACTACGTCCTGTACCCGGAAGATCCGTCAAACGTGCATCACAGCTATGTCGGCGACTCGACCGCATTTCGCAACCTGCACGCCGGCCCCGGCGAGCAGCATGTCTTCCACCTGCATAACAATCAGTGGCTATTCAACGCGAATGACGATAATTCCAATTACCTCGATGCCCAAGGCCTCGGCCCAGGCGCGGGCTATGCCTACTGGATCAATTTCGGTGGCTCCGGCAACCGCAACAAAACGGCCGGTGACGCTATTTTCCACTGTCACTTCTATCCGCACTTTGCCCAAGGCATGTGGGAGATGTGGCGAATTCACGATACCTTCGAGCCCGGCACCGAATTAGAGGTGACGGTTGCTGGTGGTGGCGTACACGAATCGTTTGCACTGGTCGGGGACGGGTTTGGACTCGGCATCGGTAACGGACTTCCGGCCGTTGGCGCACGGGCCCTGCCGGACGGCGAAATCGTTCGCGGTGCGCCGACGCCGTCTGTCATTCCGCTACCCGGTCGTTCAATGGCGCCGATGCCTTCGGCGGGCGTAACGGTTAAGGCCAACGGCAATGAAGTTGACGTCTGTGCCGACTCCGATGGCATTCAGGAATTGGCCAATTCGGATGGTAGTTGCCCGACGATGGCCTTTGACGGCACGAACAACACCATCAAGCGGCCGACGGGCAGCCTGAGCGTTGTCCCTGTTCGCGACAAGAATCCTGGCTTCCCGTTCTGGATTGCCGGCATGGAGAACACCATCGGCAATCGTCCGCCGACGCCACCGCTCGACATGATAACGAGCGCCCAGGGCCAGAATTTGAAAAATAAGCCTGATGCGTGGGCTCAAGGTGGTCTCTGGGATCACGTTGGCTGGCAAGATGAGAACTCGATCGACGGGTGGGACGGCGGATTGCCGCGCTTCGCTGCTGAAGGATTTTCAGCGGGCGGCAAAGCGGCCGTCGCGATTTCACGCCTCGACATGAGTAAAGAAATCCATGCGCTCAAGCCGGTATTCTTCCCTGAGGAAGGCACGGATCTCGAGCAG
>JALHUQ010000184.1 GCA_022866645.1 Woeseiaceae bacterium
TGCCGACGCTCGTTTCCCTGGATGAATGAAATGCAACAGAAGTATGGCGATGAAGATCTCGTCATCGTTGCCGTGAATCTGGATAACGAAGCATCGGATGCGGCTGAATTTTTGCGACAGTACCCGGCCAAATTCAAGATCTCTTACGATCCGGAGCGCAATCTCGCCCGTGAATTTGAAGTTGAGGCGATGCCGACCTCTTTCCTGATTGATCGCAACGGCAATGTCATCGAACGCCATTTGGGCTTCAAAACCGGACAGGTCGACGACTACGAAGCCGCCATCGTTTCCGCCTTAAGGAACAAACCATGAAGATACTCATTGTTATTGGGACACTCTTGCTCAGTGCAGGCTGCTCGTCGATGGGCGTTGAGCCCTGGGACCGTGACATTCTTGCCAAAGACGAAATGCAACTGACCACGGACGCACTGGAAGCGGCAACCGATGATCACATCTATTTCAGCAAAGAAGCTTCCAGCGGTGGGCGTGGATTCGGCGGCGGCGGCTGTGGCTGCAACTAGGGGGCGTTTGATGAGCAAGGAAAGCAACAAGAACATATCGGTATCACTGGCAACAGCGACCTGTGCGCTTCTGGGTGGTGTAACCCCGGCGCCCGTTCAGGCACAGGAAGAACCGGGTTGGGATTTCAATACGGCGCTGTTGTACTACGGCGAGGACGCCAACCGGGTCCAGGACCTGAGTATCAGCGTCTTGGCGACTCGGACGTTTATGGACGATCGGGCGCTAACCATGGGACTGACGGTGGATGCACTCACGGGCGCGACTCCGAATGGCGGTCTGAAGCAAACCGTAGCGCAAACGTTCACGCGCCCGTCGGGCAATGGCGTTTTCACAACGCCCGCAAATACTTTGGTGCTCGACGATTCATTTCGAGATACGCGTGTCGCATTGAGTGCTGATTGGCAGCAGCCATTGGGTCGCTTGTATAAATTTGATGTCGGCTTTAGCGCCTCCAGTGAATATGACTATTTGCACCTGGGTGTGAATACAAAAATTTCCCGCGACTTTAATCAGCGCAACACGACGGTTTCGGCAGGTCTCGCCTACTCGTCCGACACGATAAGCGCGGTCGGTGGCGCACCGACCCCGCTGACGTCAATGGCGGACGTGGGCAACCTGAGTAATCGAATCGGCGATCAGAACAAGGACATCGTTGATGTCGTGCTGGGCGTAACGCAGGTGATCTCGCGAAAGCTTGTTGTGCAGGCGAACTACTCGTTTAGTGATTCGTCGGGATACATGAACGATCCCTACAAAATTGTGGGTGTCGTCGACGCTACCACGGGCGATGTTCTGCAACGGACGCCGGCGCCCGGAGTCCTCGGCCCATCGCATGAGTATCTTTACGAAAGCCGACCCGACCAAAGGACCAAGCACAGCATTTACGGTCAGGCGAAGTACTACATGAACGGCAAGGTTCTGGATGCGTCGTATCGCTACATGACCGATGACTGGGATATCGACTCGCACACGGTAGACCTGCGATTCAGGTGGCCTGTCGGTGAAAGAAGCTACCTTGAACCCCATTTACGTTTCTATACGCAAACCGAAGCGAATTTCTTTAAGGCTGGCGTTGTCGATGGCATACCGCTGCCCATGTATGCGTCCAATGACTACCGACTCGGAAGTTTTGATGCAATAACGGCGGGCCTCAAATATGGCTGGAAAGCCAGGAACGGCAACGACATGAGCGTACGGCTGGAGGTTTATCAACAAAGCGGGGATATTCCGGCCGACAGGCTGATCGGTAATCAGGTCGGACTCGTTGAGTTTCCTGATCTGACGGCGATCATCGCGCAGTTCAGCTATCGTTTCGGTGGCTAGGGCTGCCGTCTATTTAGCTTGGCAAGCTGGATTTTGATTGCTCACACGATACTATCGTGAACTTATGAGCGCTCAATCACTAATCAAACGGGTCACCTCCGGCAGCCTGGTGCTGCAAATTGCAGTCGGCATCGTTGCTGGTGTCGCTTTGTCGCAGCTTGCTCCCGACGCGGCAAAGTCGTCGATGTTGCTGGGCAACCTGTTCGTCTCGGCATTGAAAGCGGTCGCACCGGTACTGGTCCTGGTGCTGGTCGCTGCTGCGATCGCGAACCGCAGGGCCAGCCACACCTCTCAGATGCGCCCGATCATTGCGATGTATCTGGTGGGTACGGTTGCGGCAGCATTGTTGGCGGTTACCGTCAGTCTGCTGTTTCCGACGACGCTCGCTTTGCAGGTAACGGACGTCAGCGCCAACGCGCCGAAGGGAGTAGCAGAAGTACTTGGGGCCTTGTTGCAAAAGCTCGTCGACAATCCCGTCAATGCTATTTTGACGGGCAACTATATCGGCATCCTCGTATGGGGCGTTTTGCTCGGTATCTTTCTGCACCGAGCTGCAGACGCGACGCGCCAGGCGCTCGCGGATCTGGCGGAGGCCGTAACACAGATCGTGCGCATCGTGATCCGCCTTGCACCGATAGGTATTTTTGGTTTGGTCGCAGGGAATCTGGCGGAATCCGGGCTCTCGGTCCTCGGTGGCTACGCACGCATCCTGACGGTGTTGCTCGGTTGCATGTTGGCCATGGCGCTACTGATTAACCCCCTGATCGTCTGGGTTCGGACTCGACGAAATCCGTATCCACTGGTATTTACGGCGCTACGCGAAAGTGGCGTTACCGCCTTCTTTACGCGATCTTCGGCCGCCAACATTCCCGTCAACCTGGCCTTGTGCGAGCGCCTCAATCTGGAAAAAGATACCTATGCGGTTTCGATTCCACTCGGCGCGACGATCAATATGGGCGGTGCCGCAATCACGATTACCGTATTGACCCTTGCCGCCGTACACACGCTCGGCATTCCCGTTGACCTGCCAACGGCTTTATTGCTGAGTGTCGTTGCTGCTTTGTCAGCCTGCGGTGCGTCCGGTGTTGCCGGGGGTTCGTTGTTGTTGATTCCGCTGAGCTGCGGTTTGTTCGGCATATCAAACGACATTGCAATGCAGGTGGTCGCAGTCGGTTTTGTGATCAGTATTCTGCAGGACTCTGCCGAAACAGCACTCAACAGTTCGACTGACGTCGTGTTTACCGCTGCGGTTGCGTCGAAATCGACTTAGACA
>JALHUQ010000185.1 GCA_022866645.1 Woeseiaceae bacterium
CGCGATTGGAACGACCGGGCGCGGCATCGGACCAGCGTACGAAGACAAGGTATCCCGTCGCGCGTTGAAGGTTTCCGACCTTTTTGTGCGTGAAAAATTCGCATCCAAACTCGGTGAAGTTCTCGACTATCACAACTTTCTCCTGAAAAATTATTATGGGACCGATCCTGTCGATTTCGCGAAAACGCTCGACGAGGCGCTTAGCTACGCAGAAATTGTTGCGCCGATTACGGCTGATATCACGCAAATACTTCAGGATCTCGCGGACTCAAACAAGAGCATTCTGTTCGAGGGTGCGCAAGGCGGTTTTCTGGATATCGATCATGGCACCTACCCGTTTGTGACGTCGTCCAATACGGTCGCTGCGGCAGCGAGCACAGGCACTGGTATTGGCCCGCGGAATCTGGATTACATACTGGGAATCGTGAAGGCATACACGACTCGAGTTGGTGCCGGTCCATTCCCGACCGAGTTGTTCGACGACCAGGGCGCACACCTTGCCAGAGTCGGCGCAGAGTTTGGTGCGACTACCGGCAGACCTCGCCGTTGCGGATGGTTCGATGCCGTCGCGCTGCGCCGTTCAATTATCAACAGCAGTGTCTCCGGCCTTTGCGTGACCAAACTCGATGTTCTTGACGAGCTGGAAACCATCCAGATTTGTGTGGGGTATTCGATTGATGGTGCGGCGATCGCCGGACTACCGGTTGTCGTTGATCGCTTCGCGGAATGCGTACCGATATACGAGGAGTGGTCTGGCTGGCAGGAATCGACCGTTGGCATTACAAACTACGAAGGCTTGCCACAAAAGGCGCGTGACTATCTTGCTCGCATTGAGGACCTCGCCGGGGTTCCAGTCGATATTATTTCGACCGGACCGGATCGCGAGCAAACGATAATCAAGACGCATCCTTTCGGCTAAGGACTACGAGGCCGAGCAGTCCGAACAAGGTCCAAATCCCCAGTGCACCACCGCCGCTGGAGCCAACGCGCAAGCCCGTTGAGACTGTGACGTTGGCCGTCGACGTATCTGTGAGGCCGCTGGAATCGCCAACCGTAAGCTGGAAGCGAAGCAAGGTGTCGGAACTGACGGTGGGTGCGGTGAAGCTCGCTAACGAAGCGTTCGAACCTGACAACACGACGGCAGGTCCCACCGTTTGCGACCAGGTGTAGGTCAGAGTGTCACCGTCCGGATCGTTTGAGCCGCGACCGTCGAGCGTAACCGTCGCTCCGACATTGACGGTCTGACTCGCACCCGCAATTGAGTTCGGTGCACTGTTTATCCCGCTGCCGTCGAGAATATTGACTCGCAGCAAAGCATTGCTACCGATGCTCCCGCCGTTGGCGTTGCTCAGTGTAAGTTCGAAAAACTCGTCCGCTTCACTGCTGCCGTCATCCGTAATCGAATACTCAATCCATTTCGGATTTGCATCACCGTTTTCCCAGGTCAAGGTGCCACTGGCAGGCCCGGTATAATCAATCGTGCTGGCGGCGTCGCCGGCGCTCACGCTGTAATTGACCGATAGCGATCCATTAGCGCTGCCGGTTCGACGGATAACGGCGACCGCGGTCGCAAAGCCACGCTCTGCGATGTCGATCGCGCTTGTCGTAAAATCGACCACGCTGGTGTCACCCGGGTCACTCAGGTAGGCACTGGCAATGCTGGGTGACGACAATGTCGCGCCGCCCGTTGGTGCAGTCAGCTTGATCAGAATGCTTTCAAGCCCCTCCACAATACCGTCGTTGGTCAGGCCAAGATTGATCGTTCGATCGCTTGCATCGCCGGCCGCCCAACTCAGTGTCCCGCTTTTTGCAGCGACATCGTCGAAACTGGCTGTCGCGGCAACGAGCTCCCACACTACGGATACAGCGCCTTGCGAGTTACCACCGCGTCGCACCGTAATGCCGATAGGCTGGGTTTCATCGCCACCAAAGGACGCCGCCGAAAACGAAAACGAGCCTTGATTGACATCAAGAGTATTGTCCGCAACCAGATAGAAGCCCGTATCGATGTCGCTTAAAGCAATGTTGCCGCTGGGCAGGAAAGGATAGGCGCCCCAGTTGCCCGGAAAGCCGACGGTGTCCGATGCAGGGTAGGTGTCGAATCGGCCGATCAGCGTGGGAGCCGCGGCGTTCGTGATATCGAGTATCGATAATCCACGCGCGTAGTTCGACATGTAGTAGCGATTGCCGCGCACGAAACCGTTGTGATCAATCGCATTTGTTGGTCCGGTCCATGACCCGGCGAACAAAGGCGACGTCAGGTTCGAAATCGAAAATACGCGTAGGGTCGTCGGGAGGCCACGATCGCGTTCATCAAGTTCGTCCTGTACGAACAGGAACTGCTGATCTTCGGACGCCCAGCCCGAATGTGTGTAGCCGGAGTTGCCATAAGGAACCTGGCTAAGCCGCACCGGGTTCGATGGAATGCTTAGGTCCCAAATATCAATAGTCGACTCATTGAAATCGAATAGTACGTCGCAGTGATCGGACCCGCCTGCGTTGACGCATTGCGTATCCTTGCGCGCATCCGTTACCACCATCGATGCGGCGTCGTGCATGTACAGGCGATTGCCGCTCGGTTGGTTCGCGGGCGTAGACGGCGCCGCAATGAAGGAGGGTGCTGCCGGATTCGCGAGCGAATAGCCGCGAAATCGTCCGTCGCTCCGGTTGGACCCTGCCAGAATCAAGGTCGGCGGATCGGCCGTCAACGACAGGCCAGTGCTGAAGTCCGTGCTCATCAGGTAGACGTTGTGTGCTTCGATGATATCGCTTAAGTAATTAATTCGCGCGACGCGATGCGGTAACTGGCTGAGATCCACTATGAACAGGCCGTCTGACGCATTATCCGCGGTTATGTATGCATAGGCATTCCACCGATTGTCCGTTGCATTCCAGAACTGATGAACCTTGATGTCTCGCCAGGTTGTCGACTGTCCGTCAATAAATCCGACCTCACGCGGATTTACGGCATCGCTTACATCGTAGACGGCGGTGCCGGAACTGTAGCCGACGATCGCATATTCGCGATGCGTATTCAGGTCCATGAAGCCCCAGATATCGGCACCTCGCGCAGGCGGGGCTCTATCCGCGAGATGTGCCAGCAAGTCGACGTTGTTGCAGGGGAAGGAACCTGCGAAGCCACCGACGCAGGCGGTCGCCGTCGCATTGGATTGAATGCTTGTGTGCGTTTCCACTGCCAACTGGTGCAGACTTTTCGAGTCCGCGATGACATGAAAACCTTTTGCCGTCAATTCTGTGGCAAATTCCTGCGGTACACCGATGAGCGTCGATCTTGCGCCGTCCACGTCGCTGCCGCGCACATCGATAGCGCCGCTCAGGAGATAGATGAAGTCCGCAACATCGTTGAGTTCGTAGGAGCCAGCGCCAACGCGAATCTGGCCGTTTTTCCCAACTCGCTGCAATGCATACTCGAGCGATCGACAAGGGGAAGCCGGCAATTGGCAAGTACCCGTGTCATGGCCCGTGATGGCGACAAACAATGGCGGCTCGTCACTATCAGCAAAAACAGCGGCGGTGAACGATACAGCGGCCAATGTAACAAAGGCGCGGAAGAGAAAACGTCTCATATGGCGAACCGATTGTTGATGGAAGTCCCTATAATAGTCTTTCATCTCTATCTTCGACCGTTACTAATCGACATTTCGTGAAACCAGTCTCTTTGACATTCAAAGCGGGCGCAGGTGCCCTTAAATCCGTCAAAACCCACGGCTTCGATATATCGTCCGTAGGAACGATAGCGGGTGCGTCGGGAGGTGCCAAATGGCTGGTGCTCAGTCAGCTGGACCGCGCCATCCTGACCAATCTGCGACCCAAATTACGCGCACCGGTGCATTTACTCGGTACGTCGATAGGCTCATGGCGATTCTCCTGTTACGCGCAGAATGACCCCGTAGCCGCTATCGACCGATTTGAGACCGCTTATATCGAGCAGAGCTTCAGCGCGCGTCCTGATATTCACGAAATCACGGCCAAGAGTCGTGAAATCATCGATGTCGTCCTCGGAGACAACGGCATCGCAGAAATCCTAAGTCATCCCGTGTTTCGCACGCACATCATGGCCGTTCGCAGCCGGCATTTCCTGGCATCCGAAAACCGATGGCTCCTGACGCTGGGTTTGCTGACAGCGGCTACCTTAAACCTGGTCAGTCGCAAGACTTTGGGAATGTTCTTCGAAAGGGCATTGTTTTACGACACCCGCGAATTACCACCGTTTTTCAATGTTGGCGGTTTTCCGTTGCAGCAAATCATCCTGACCGCCGGGAATCTCGAAGACGCCATCGTCGCGACTGGCTCTATTCCGCTGGTGTTAAGTGGCGTACCGGATATTGATGGCGCCGCCAAGGGCGTCTATCGCGACGGTGGAATCATCGATTATCACCACGACTTGCCACACAGTAGCGATGAGCGTTTGACCTTGTACCCGCATTTTTACGATCGCATCGTGCCGGGCTGGTTCGACAAAAATCTTAGCTGGCGCAGCCCACAGCCGAAGCACGTTGACCGCACAATCCTGGTGAGTCCGTCCGCTGAGTTCGTGTCGCGACTACCCAATGGCAAGATTCCGGATCGCACGGACTTCGTCAACTATGCGCCGGCAGAGAGAATCGCGGCGTGGCGAGCCTGCACCAAGGCCTGTGAGGCACTTGCGGATGACTTCAATGAAGTATTGGAGAAGGATCAGCTGGCGGCGCGTTTGCAAGTGCTGTGATACGCTCAGCGGCAAAACAATAAGAGGGGATTGTGTTCATGAGCGATACCACTAGTAGTCGCCCGTATCCTGAGCTTACCTGGGTTGCGCTGCTCGTCGGTTGGTTTATCGGCGTCATACTGGCTGGATCCATCGGCTATGCAGCTCTGGTGCTAGGCTTCTCGATCGAGGGCTCGGAGCTGGCCGCCATACTCGGTTTTGGCATCCTGCGCGGCCTTTTCGGTCGCAAGAGCATCATTGAAAACAATATCGTGCAGACGATCGCCAGCAGCGTAAATGCGGCATCGTCCGGAATGATGTTTTCGGTTCCGGCGATTTTCCTGCTCGGCTTTGGCGATCGGTTCGATCCAGTGGTGCTGACCTTCGGCTGCATTGCAGGCGCCTATCTTGGCATCGCCTTTATCGTCCCGCTGCGCAAGCACATGATCGACTACGAACGGCTGACCTACCCGGGTGGTGTCGCCGTGGCGACCATTCTCAAATCCCCCGGCGCCGGGGTTCGCAAGGCGTTGGTCTTGTTAGCGGCGGCAGCCGTAAGCGCCGGCGTGCATGTCGCGACCATTAATACCGGTGTTGCCAATTGGGACATCGGTGGGTTGCTCAACATGCCCGAGTATATGAATGGAATTTGGTATCTGTCGTTAATGACCATTGGCGTCGGCTTCATAGCCGGACGAGGCGGCGTCGCATTTATCATTGGCGGCTTCGTTGCCTACTGGTTTATTTCGCCATTGCTTGCAGTCACCGGTAGTTTTCCACCCGATACCACCGGCGAGATTATCAACACGCCAGGGCCTTTACGGCTGTTGCTGTACCGTCCGCTTGGTATCGGCATGTTGATCGGCGGCGCGATCATGGGTGTGATCCTTGCGTTTCCTTTGATCTCCAGTGCAATTCGGTCGATGCAAAAGGCGTCGAAGGTTTCGTCCGAAGCATCGAAAGACGAAATGCCGATCAAGCTTTTGTATTTCGCCATCGGCGGTGCAATTCTTCTGCTTTCCTATATGGCAGTGACTTCGGTGGAGACGGTGGGTCTCGTTCGTGGTATTGCCATGGCACTCGTTGGGACGCTCTGGATTTGGATGTCCGGCATCATTTTGTCGGAGGCGATAGGCCGGACTAACTGGTCACCGCTTTCTGGAATGACGCTGGTCGGAATTACCTTGCTGATCATCGTTAC
>JALHUQ010000186.1 GCA_022866645.1 Woeseiaceae bacterium
CGAAATCTATATTGTGCAATCCGGCACCGGCGCATTGGTTCGGAACGGGGAAAAAAGTCCTTTCGTCCCCGGCGACGCGCTCTTCGTCGCCGCCGGCATTGAGCATCGATTCGTCGACTTCAGCGATGATTTTGCCTGCTGGGTTATTTTTTGGGGTCCGACGGGAGGTGAATCGTGACGCTCTCCTGGCGACCTGCGCGGGTTGTCGTCGTGGTCGCTGGATTCATTAGTGCGGTCGCGATGCTCGGCAAGCGCATGATTTGCCACGGTAGAAACGAATATGGCAGGGCGTTACCATCCGTCCACCGCTAGCCCCCGGCTGGAATGATTAGCAAGGAACACTGAAAAATGACCGTTGCAAAACGAATTGACGGCAAAGCCAAGGCCGCTGAACTCGCCGAGTCTATTAGCCGGGAGACTGCAGCGTTGCTGAAGGAACACGGCGTTACGCCTGGACTTGCCGTTGTCATCATCGGCGAGGACCCCGCCAGCCAGGTCTACGTGCGCAACAAGAAGCGCACCGCCGAGTCCTGTGGGTTTCATTCTGTTCAACATACATTGCCCGAAAACGTATCGCAGCCAGACGTGCTGCAGCTTATCAACGAACTTAACAACGACGATGCCATACACGGCATCCTCGTGCAGTTGCCGTTACCAGATCATCTCAACGAACAGGCGATCACTCAGGCAATCGCGCCGTCGAAAGACGTGGATGGCTTCCACTTTGTGAACATCGGCAAGCTGACCGCGGGCCACACATCCGACGCTTTTGTGCCATGCACACCGGCTGGCTGCATGCTGATGATTGAAGATGAACTCGGCAGTGATTTGTCGGGCAAGAATGCGGTTGTCATTGGTCGCTCGAATATTGTCGGCAAGCCTATGGCGTCACTATTGCTGCAGGCTAATGCGACGGTGACTGTCACCCATAGTCGAACCAGAAATCTTCCGCAGGTTGTGGCTGGAGCCGACATTATCGTTGCCGCGGTTGGGCGCGCCGACATGGTGAAAGCTGACTGGGTGAAGCCAGGTGCTGTGATCATCGACGTCGGTATCAATCGGGTCGAGAAAACCATTGATGGCGAGACCCGAATGGTCCTCACCGGCGATGTTGATTTCGATGATGTCAGTACGGTCGCGGGAGCGGTAACTCCGGTTCCGGGCGGTGTCGGCCCGATGACCATTACGATGCTCATGGCAAATACTCTGCGTTCGGCGCGCCTGGCCGCCGGGCTGGTCGCATAAACGGTAGTCGTGCTGCCGGAAAGCGCCGAGGACTTCCGCACTATCTGGCTTAATCCGGACGATCACTCCGTTGTCCAGGTCATCGATCAACGAAAACTCCCGCACGACTACTCTATTCACGAGCTTCGCTCGTGGACGGACGGCGTCGTCGCCATTACAGAAATGACTGTACGTGGCGCGCCGTTAATCGGTGCGACGGCAGCATGGAGCCTGTATTTGGCGTCGCTGCACGGGATAGCCCCTGAAGCGGAGATCCGCACCGCCGCCGCTGCCCTGTTGGAATCCCGCCCCACGGCAGTCAATTTGCGCTGGGCTGTTGAGCGCGTATTGGCGCGGGTCGATACTGCCAGCCAAGACTCCGACCTGGTTGCCCTGACCCGACTCGAAGCCGAATCCATCTGCGATGAAGATATCGCTATCTGTCGGGGCATTGGCGAACACGGACTTCGATTGATTGAGGAAATTTCGGCGCGGAAGAACGGCGCCCCCGTCAACATACTGACTCACTGCAACGCCGGTTCGCTGGCGACGGTTAATTGGGGTACGGCGACAGCACCAATTTATTTTGCTCACCAAAAGGGCATTGCTGTACATGTCTGGGTCGACGAAACCCGGCCGCGAAATCAGGGCTCGCAACTCACCGCATGGGAGCTGGCCGCCAACCACGTGCCGCATACATTGATCGTCGATAATACAGGCGGACATCTGATGCAACACGACAAGGTCGATCTTGTGATAACGGGCACAGACAGAACAACGCGCTGCGCAGACGTAGCAAACAAAATAGGTACCTACCTCAAAGCACTCGCCGCCACCGATAACAACATTCCGTTTTACGTTGCTCTGCCATCGACGACGATAGACTGGAACAGCCGCGACGGCATCCTGGAAATTCCGATTGAGGAACGCGACCCCCTGGAACTTACAGAAACCTGTGGCATCAGTAACGGCAAATCAATATGCGTCCGAACCGTCGCGCCAGACACTCCCGTCAGCAATTATGCTTTCGACGTGACTCCCGCACGCCTCGTCACCGGACTCATTACCGAGCGCGGCATATGTAGTGCAAGCGAAGCAGGTCTTCTTGGGCTTTTTCCAGAGATGCGTGAAATCTAATGCTGGATGAAGGCTATATCAAATATCGGAGCCACTGGTCGCCAGGCCCGGCACCGAACGCAGCGGCTGCACGGCTATTGGAAGAATGGCGCAGGCCGCTTTTTGTTGCGGGACTTATTGGCCAATACGAAGAGCACAGGATTGGTTTTGGCAATATCAGCATTCGCTGCGGCGAGCCGGGCCAGTTTCTGATCACCGGCACACAAACCGGTCACGTCGAGTACAGCAACGAGGCACATTACTCCCTCGTCACCCGCTACGACATCGCGCGCAACGAAGTATCGTGCGCCGGTCCGTTGCAAGCCTCGTCGGAGGCCATGACACACGCAGCAATTTACGAGCTTGACTCGTCAATCAACGCCATCGTTCATGTGCACGACAAGTCGCTCTGGGACAGATACCTGAATACCTTGTGTACAACGCACGCTGACATTCAATATGGCACACCCGAAATGGCACAGGAATTCCGACGGCTTTACGAGGAAACGGCGTTTCGGAGCCAGGGCATAGCAGTAATGGGAGGCCACGAAGAAGGGCTGCTCAGTATCGGTGCGTCTCTCGAACAAGCCGCAACAAGAATTCTCGCGCTTACAGAAGGCCGGAAGGATTGACGTCCTCTGCTATTGCTGGTTCCAGCGAGAAGATAAATGTGCGGCAAAACTTCATCGCCTGCAGCGTATCTTCATCTTCGATCGGCCTGAAACTTGACGCGCGTACGGCGTCGATTGACGGCTTTTCAAAGGCTCGGTTCGTGCTGTTACGGACCGAAACTCGACGCGTCCGCCCCGACCTGTCAATGTCGAAACAGACCTGCACCTGACCTTCAATACGATCACGTCGCGCCTTGCGCGGATAGTTTGGTGCGACTGTAATCTGAGGAACCCTGTCGGAACTGCTGTCAACAACCTGCACCACAGTCGGCCGTTCTTCCGCCGCGAGTAACGGACCGACAATGATCAAGGTCGCGAGAATTTGCCAGCTGTTCATTGCTCCGGATTCTCTAGCGGAAATTGCGGCTGCTTGCGCCTGTCATCGATCGTGATCTCTTCGTCCACCGGCTCAACTTTATCGAGGTACATGCCTTTCACTTCTTTGAGTTTTTCGGAACGAGGATTGAGCTCCTGTCCTTTCCTGATATCCGCCTCTGACTCCTCGAATCGCTCCAGATGCAGATAAACCAAAGCCCGATTGTTGTACGAACGCCAATGATACGGGTCACGTTGTAGCACCCAGTTGCAATGCTCGAGTGCCGTTATGGCCTGGCCCAGCAAAAGAAACCCTGCGCAAAGGTTGGAGTGCCCGACTTTTTCCTCGCGCAGGCCCTGAGCAAGCTCAAGCCCCTGCATCGTGAGTCGCACACCCTCTTCCGCATCACCTGCCATTAGCGCGTTGGCACCATCGTACAAATAGATATTACTGGGCCCCAGAACGGTTTTGGCTTCTGCCTGATCATCCGCATGCACCTGCGCCGCCGCGAACAATGTTATTGCCAGCAGAGTCAGGTGTGTGTTCATGACCTAGTCACTGAGATCCAGATATTCAGCAAAGAATTTCGTGGTTCGCTGCCAGGACAACGCTGCGGCTTGCTCATCGAATCGCGGCGTGGTGTCGTTATGAAATCCGTGGTTCGCGTCAGCGTAAAGGTAACTCACGTAATTCGCACCCGCTGCCTGCAACGCCTTTTCGAAGTCCGGCCAGCTGGCATTAACGCGCTCATCAAGCCCGCCATGATGCATCATCAAGGGCGCTTTGATCGACTTCGCGTCGGCCGCGGACGGATGTCGTCCGTAGTAGGCCACCGCCGCCGCGAGCGTTGGCATCCGAACGGCCAGCTGCAACGACACGCCACCACCGAAACAAAATCCGACAGAACCCACCTTGCCGGAGCAATCAGGGTGATTCCCGACAAACTCGACGGCGGCCGCAAAGTCTTCGACCATCTCAGCGCTATCGCGCTTCGCCTGCAGCGCCCGACCATCGTCGTCGTTGCCCGGATAACCACCGAGCGGCGTCAGAGCATCCGGCGCGAAAGCGATAAATCCTGCAACCGCAAGCCGCCGCGCGACGTCTTCGATGTAAGGATTCAAACCACGATTTTCATGGATAACAACAACCGCGGGCAGTTTGTGTTGTATGACGGCAGGGCGTGCATAGTAGCCATTCATTACGCCAGCGCCCTTCGGTGAGGAGTACTTTTTGTAGCTGGTGTTTATCGACTTGTCGTCAGGGTCGACTTGCTGCGCAAGAGCGTAGTCGGGACTCAGGCTCGCGAACAGGGCTGCCGCGGCCGTCGCTGAAGCAGTAATTTTTGCGGCGCCATCCAGAAATTCCCGCCGGCTGATTTGGCCGTGCACGTAGCCGTCGAACAATCGCATGACACGACGATCGAAATTGCCTTTACTGGCCACTGATGTACTGTTCGAGGTGTTGAATCTCTTCCTGCTGATCGGAAATGATCGCCTGCACCAGATCACCGATCGAA
This sequence comes from Woeseiaceae bacterium, assembly GCA_022866645.1. Lineage (GTDB taxonomy): Bacteria > Pseudomonadota > Gammaproteobacteria > Steroidobacterales > Woeseiaceae > UBA1847. Next base: position 4,844 of record JALHUQ010000186.1, read on the forward strand.
ATCATGCCAACAACGGCGCCGTCGTCAACGACGGGAAGATGTCTGATCTTGCGCTCACTCATGACTGTCATGCACTTTTTGACCGTGTCTTGTGCGCTGGCCGTGCAAACTTCGGCAGTCATAATTTCACTAACCTCCGTCGATTGCGATGAACGTCCTTTGATAATGACTTTGCGAGCGTAATCGCGTTCAGTCACGATGCCCAGGAGTTCGTCACCGCGCATAACCAGCAGTGACCCCACTGCCCTTTCTGCCATGATTTTTATGGCATCGAGTACCGATGCGTCAGCGGCTATGGAGATGACCCCCCGGCCTTTCGAGTCGAGCAGATGTTTTACCAGTTTCATGCTGTCTCCCTTTAAATGCACCCGGTCGATGAGCGCTTTTACAGGGGGATATTAGCACTTATGCGGTCTCAGGTTTCCTGATCTACCTTGCCGCGAACATCGGAGAACGTCAGCCCGCCACTGCCGTCGTCGACAATCACCAGGTCGTTTTCGACATCCGAGACCTTGATACTGCCGGAACCGTCGTCGATGCTTACAGAACCACCGACATGCCTGACGCTGATGCTGCCGGAACCATCGACTATCGATACATCACCCGAGGCATTCACAACATCGATAGAGCCCGAGCCGTCATCGATTGTCAGCCCGGCGACATTCTTGACATCGATAGATCCGGAGCCGTCGTCGATACTTACATCACTCTCTACGTCGGTGATATCAATCGAACCTGATCCATCAACAATATCGATGTCCATGCCTTTTGGAACACTCACTTCGAGCACGATGTACGCGTCTGAACCTGTGCGGAAAAGATGCGAATCAAATCGGGCATCGAGCCTGGCTTCACTGCCTTTTTGCTCGAGTGTCAATTTCATGTCTTTCTCGATGACGCGCAAGGCATGTTCTTCGTCCTTGTCCGGAACAACAATAGTCGCTTTGACAATGATCTTGTCCAACCCGGCAACGCCTTTAATGTCCATGCTGCCAGCGCCTGCGTCTATCGATAATCTGGATACGCCGTTTGCACCCAGATTGAGGTCCCTGATTTCTTCGTAATCCGACCAGCCCGCACTGGCGAAACTCGCCGTAAACATCGCCATAACTATAAAACCGCGCATGAGTGTCCCCTTGGGTTTATTCGTTTCTCTACGTCTTGATAACATTAAGACGCTCCTCGCAGCGATTTGGTTGCAGGCGGCCTGCTTAACCACCCTCCCGGACGGCATAGCGCTCCAATCGATCCTGGAGTTCACTGGCCGGATGCCACACGCCGCGGAGCATAACACCGTGAATTCTCTGGCTATTGCGTATGTCGTCCAGCGGGTTGGCATCCAGCAAAATCAGATCTGCATCTTTGCCCTCGGCCACGCCCCCCCCATTGGAGCCGAGAAATCTTGCAACCTCCACCGTGCCCGTTCGCAATGCTTCAAAGGGTGTCAGACCCGCCGCGACCAGCGCCATGAGCTCCCGGTGTATCGAAAAGCCGGGCACATTGAAGGTCTGCGGTGCGTCCGAGCCGAGCAACAAACCGGCCCCCGCACGATACAGCTCAAGTATCAGGCGGCGCCGTAACTTGATGGCGAGTGCAGCGGTCTCAGGATCAAAATCGCGGTCGCTCAGCTGTGCCTCTTTTTGGGCCATCCAATCCCTGACTGTCGCCGCCGGTACGTAGCGTGTCTCCGGTCGAATTCTGAGTTCAGTCACCGCTGTGTCGTCAATCAACTGCTCTACCAGTACTTCGGTCGGCACATTCCAGGTACCCGCTGCCTTGGTCGCCGCCACTAATCCCGCGATGTCGTCAGCGACGAGCTGATCGGCAAGCAACACATCAAAAAATCCACCGTAGCCCCCGGATCCGGAGTTTTCGGCCGGCAGCAGTGCAGCAAAGTAGCCATCGAGATGATCGATCGTTGCCATATTATTTTGCAGGGCCTGCCTCACGCCTGCAGCGACCGGCACGTGTCCGGCATACGGCATGCCGATTTCGTTCGCCGTTTCGGCAAGTGCCGAAAACTCTTCTCGGCTCAGGCCGGGATGGACCTTGACGAAATCGTAGCCGGCCGCTTTTTGTTCGCGCACCTGGCGCGCAGCATCAGCGGCCCCGGAAACGGAGCGCCCATTCAGGGACGGCCCAGAAGTAATCAATCGAGGACCAAAAACCTCGCCGCTCTCGAATTTCTCACGCAACACCAAATGGCTCGGCTCGCCAAGCATGCCGCGAATCGTTGTGATGCCATTTGCAATGAACAGTGTCGACAGACGATCTATCTGATCGGGATCTACGCTTGTCACATGCGCGTGCATTTCGGCAAGACCCGGCATCAGGAATCGGTCCGTGCCATCGACGACGGTTGATCCCTTCGGGACAGGCACGGTATCTACGTGACCGACTTGAGCAATCTTGCCATCGACGATAACGACGGATTGTTGTGCCAGTACGACCTCACTGCTCATCGGCACCACGTTAACGTTAACGAACACCGTCGTGTCAGCGTAGACGTTAGCGACAGAGGACAGGTAGAAAAGAACTGTTGTCAGAAATTTCGGGATAGCTCTTTTCATCGGTCTCTTTGAACTGAATATTCGAATTCGGTGCCGATCATGTCCGGTTGATAATTCAGGCATTATTGATAATCGCAGCCAGTTTGTCGTCCGCGATATTGCCGCCGCAGACGATAACCACGATGTTCTGACCGAAAACATTTTCTTTTCTCGCCATCAAACCGGCCAGCGCCACCCCTGCGGCGCCCTCTATCGCGTGCCCCTCACGGGCAACATAAAGTCGCATCGCATCCGCGATCTGCTCTTCATCGACGAGAACCCACTCGTCGACGACCGCCTGGTTCAACGCGAAAGTAATGGCCCCGGTTTCGATTCCTCCTGCAGTTCCGTCAGAGAGCGTCGATTCACTGGGCATGTCGAGAATCTCGCCGGCCGCAATGGAATGGGCCATAACAGCGGAGGACTTTGGTTGGCAACCGTAGACCTTGATAGTGGCGTTGTGAGCTTTGAGAACGCTGCCGACACCACCTATCAACCCACCACCGCCCACGGCGATGAAAACCGCGTCGATATCAGGTAGCTGTTCGAGAATCTCTGTGCCGCAGCTTCCTTGTCCCGCGATAACCTGCTCGTCGTTATAGGGGGAGAGGTACAGCATGTCATTGTCCTCAGCGTACCGCCGTGCGTGCTGCTCGGTGTCGAGGCCATCGGTTCCGAAATACCGTACATCCCCGCCGTAGCTTTTTATCTTGTCGACCTTCACATCGGCCGTCTGTTCCGGCACGAAAATAACGCCCGTCGTTGCAAGTTTCTGCATTGCGCAGGCAACTGCCGCGCCGTGATTGCCACTGGAAGCGGCGACGCAGCCTTTCGCGCGCTCTTTTTCGCTAAGCGTCATCAGGCGATTGCTGGCACCCCGCAATTTGAATGATCCAGTCGTTTGCAGGTTTTCGAGTTTGAAGAAAATATTTGCCGCCAGCTCATTACTGAATTTTTCAGATTTGAGCAAAGGCGTACGTTCGACCTGCCCGGCTATTCGTTGCGCAGCGGCGGCAGCCGCGATTGCTGTTTTCTGAATAATGCTGGTCATCAGCGAGCGCCTATAGTCTTTGGGTGTTGAACGTATCGCAGCGATTCATGTCGCCGAATTCCAGACCGACGCGAAACCAGCGTTGTCGCTGTGCTGATGTGCCGTGCGTGAATGACTCTGGAACTACGGTGCCACTACTTTGGCGTTGTAAAGTGTCATCACCGATGGCACTGGCAGCATTCAACGCTTCGTCAACGTCGCCGCTTTCGAGAATACTCCTCGCCCGGTCCGCCCGATTTGCCCACACACCGGCAAGACAATCCGCCTGCAGTTCCAGTTGTACCGACAATGCATTGCCTTCAGCCTGGCTGAGTTGTTGCTGCATCGAGTGAACTTTCGCAGATATGCCAAGCAGGTTTTGCACATGATGACCAATTTCATGCGCAATCACGTAGGCTTGCGCGAAGTCGCCCGGCGCCTTAAATCGGGTTTTCATCAGTTCATAAAAGCTCAGATCGATGTAGGCGTTCTTGTCGGTCGGACAATAGAATGGACCCATCGCCGCCTGGCCCAGGCCGCACGCGGATCGCGTCGCGCCCGTGAACATTACGAGCGTCGGTGGGTCATAGCGCTGACCCTCAGCTGCGAATATCTCGCTCCAGACGTCCTCCGTATCCGCAACGACGACACTGACCATGTCGGCGAGTGGGTCGTTCCTCAAGTCCTCTGCGCTCGGGCGCGAACCCGTGGTGGACGCCTGCCCGCCCGACTGCATTCCTTCCAGAAGAGGCGTCGGATCAACACCAAAATACATCGCGATGAGCACCACCGCGATTGTGCCCAGGCTACCGCCGAGCATCTTCGGCGCCGAACTCCTGCCGCGCCGGTCTTCAATGTTTGAACTTCGTCGTCCGCCCTGCCATTTCATTTTCGAATTCCTGTTCCGTTTAAGGGTAACCGAGACCACCTGCAACATGTCACTTTACAATAACTGGCTGGTTTTTTGTTTGCATTGCAAACCACCCTCCGTCCATGCAACGATGCGCGTTCAATTGAAAAAGGCACAACTGCCGAAAGGCAGCGTCGCAAAGCCACCGGTCTACGGGCAACAACCTACGACAGCGGAGTTACCAGTATGAAGTCTCAAGGATTTCGTGACACGGGCAGAATAGATCGTCGCCCTGCGCGTCCCGGTGCGTACGCGCCAAGCAATCTGGCCAACCTCATGCGTTGCCTCGAGCGCGATCCGGATATCGCTGTGCCAATTCGGCCGCAGGGTGCCGGATCATCGGCAACGGACTGCAATATTGCGTCTTCCGGAACTACGGTAAAGATGTCCGGCCTTGATCGAATTATTCGGATTGATGCCCTCAATTTCACGGTAACTGCAGAAGCCGGTGTTCGACTCGGCGCACTGATTTCGACACTGGCCGCAGAGGGCCTTGAACTTATTGGCAGCTTCGATCAAACAGAGCGGACTTTGGGTGGCGCTGTCGCTTCGCCGTGTATGGGTCCGGGAATTGGCGGCCAGGCATCACTGCTCTCCACCCAGGTTCTTAGCATGAGCGTCGTTACGGCCGATGGCAAAGTGATGAAGGTGTCTGACACGCAGCAGCATTTGCTGAGTGCCTTTCGTCTGAGTTACGGAATGTTGGGCGTGATTTATGAGCTTACACTGCGTGTTCGGCCTACCACGACATTCACCGCCAGCCATCGCAGCATGGATGTCGATACCTTTGCGCATGTCGCCGATCGACTCGCGGGCGGCAATGTTGGACTCAAATTCTATCTGATGCCATATCGGAATCATGTATATCTCGATCTGCGTCACTATGACACGAGCAACGGCAACACATACAACGCCCCCTGGAAGATCAAAGACTGGGGTCAAAGCACCGTGCTGCCAAACGTATTCAAATCGCTGAATCGAGTAATGCCTATACCGTCCGTCCGGTATCAGTTGATGGACACTCTTTCCGCAACGACCCATGGTCTGGTCAATTCGAAGCTCGTCAGAAACGGCAACAACGCAGCTTCAGGCGGCCGACATCGTCGGAGGAAGCCGAGCAACCTGTTGTACTCGACATGGTGCTTTCCGGCCTCGGATTTTTCGGTCGTCGTCAAAGCGTATGCAAGATTTTGTCGTGAGACCTTCGCGCATACCGCCTATCGCTGCGATCTGCCCGCTGTCGGATATCGGGTTGCGAGAGACAACTCCGCACTCTTGTCGCCATCGTTCGACGAACCGCTGATCGCGCTACAGACTATCTCGACGCAAAAGCGCGGTTGGGAAGGATTCGCTCTCGATTTGTCGGAATTCGCTGAAAACTGGGGTGGCACACCGTTGTTCAATCAGACGCTGGCGCCACGCGACGCTTACGTCTCGGAAAGTTATGGCGGTCGCATGGAATTTTTCAAGAAAATCCGACGGCAGCTCGATCCGGGCGGCCGCTTGCTGAATCCGTACCTCGCACGCTACTTCAAATAATCGCTCGTGGTACCTTAATCAGCGGAACGGCGATCGCTGAGGGTGCTGCATTGAACCTGTTTTCCGCCCCCCGAATATCGTAACTAGTTGTTTTATATTGTGTTATCGATGTAGACCACTGTGCGCGAGCCACCAGCTGGCTTTTATATATCGAACTGATACTATGCATCGCCCCGATATATGCTAACGAGCTGGTTATGGACGTAAGAACAGTCTGCCTGGGAATGCTGACGGACGGAGCCGCCTCAGGCTACGACCTCAAGAAAAACTTCGAATCCACCTTCGGCCACTTTTTTGCGGCCGGATACGGTTCGATTTATCCAGCCTTGTCGTCACTTTGCGATCAGGGCCTGGTGACCTGCGAGCATATTCCGCAGGACGGCAAACCCGATCGCAAGGTCTATGAAATTACCTCCGACGGCATGGCGTTCTTGCTCACAGCTCTGGAGAATCCGGCACCGTGTCACAAGGTCCGGTCGGAATTTCTCGCGACAATGTGTTTCGCACACCTCATGCCCAGCGCACAAATTGAAACCGTACTCGATAACCGTATCGAAGAATGTGCGCACTACATGAAAATGATTTCTGACATTGAAGCAAGTTGCATGCACGACTGGCCGCCGGGAATGCGCTTCGTTGCAGGATTCGGCAAAGCGATGATCGATGCCATGAAGATCTACGTCGAAGAAAACCGGCACTTGTTTAGAGAAGAAACTCATACGACAACGGCCACTGGCTAGATGCTCGCACTGAATAGCGAAATGAATGAGAAAGAAATGAAAGACAATAACTTCAACCAGTACAAATCCTGGTTCTTGTCCGGCGGCATTGTCGTCGTGGTCGCCATTTGGCTGATTTCCGGTCAGCTGGGCGGAGCGCCTGACTCGGCATCGGCAGTAGCGACCGACGGTGCGGAACCAGTCCATACCAAAAGTGCGGTGCGAGTGCGCACACAATCAGCAGAACTGGTATTGCGCACGATTACGGTGAACGGCAAGACGGCACCTGCGAGAATTGTGGAACTCTCTGCCGAAACGGACGGGAGAGTCGTATTCATCGGTGCTGAGCGTGGCGCAAATGTCGAGCGTGGTGGAATTATTGTCCGTCTCGACGAACGTGATCGAAGGGCTCGCCTCACTCAGGCAGAGGCCACTGTTAAACAGCGCGAGGTCGAGTACGAAGGTCGTCTGAAGCTCAAGTCGGCTAGTTATGTTTCTGAAGCGCAACTGCAAGAGGCTGTCGCACAACTCGAAGCAGCAAGAACTGAACTCACGCGTGCTGAACTTGACCTCGACTATATGAACATTCGTGCACCTTTTGGCGGTGCGCTTCAGTCTCGAGTCGTGGAGGTCGGTGACTTCGTCAAGCTTGGTGATCCAATCGCAACCTATGTCGACAATCGAACAATCATCGTTTCTGCGAGCCTTTCCGAATTTGACGCGCACTACGTTGACGTTGGCGACGCGGCCGAGGCGAGTCTGGCAACCGGCGAAACGGTTCAGGGTCGCATTCGTTACGTCGCTCCTGTCGCAGAAGAAACGACGCGAACTTTCGGCGTCGAACTTGAAATTGACAATTCCGACGGTGCACTGAGAGTCGGCGGAACGGCTTTGTTACACATCCCGGCTGAAGAGGTTTTGGCGCATCGGATTTCCCCTTCATTGCTGACTCTCGATGACGCCGGCAATGTTGGCGTCAAAATAGTCAACGAAAAAGGATTGGTCGAATTCGTCGTGGCTGACGTGGCGCTGTCAAAGAATAACGGAATTTGGCTCACCGGTCTGCCGCAGGACGCGACAATTATCACGGTCGGTCAGGGCTACGTTCAGAATGGAACGCTGGTTGACGCAGTTCCGGAAAGCGACGCAAAAACCGCCGTAGCAGTTCAAACAGGTGGCGAGGCGGAAGATTAATGGACCTGATTGAGTCAGCAATGTCACGGTCGCGTACCGTGATTCTGTCGCTGTTGGTCGTATTGATCGGCGGTCTCATTGCCTACAACACGATCCCCAAAGAGGCTGAGCCGGATATCGAAATTCCGGTGATTTACGTCAGCATCACGCACGGCGGAATTTCACCCGAGGATTCTGAGCGTCTGCTGGTTCGCCCCATGGAACAGGAACTGCGTTCGATCGAAGGCATCAAGGAAATGCCGGCCAAGGCCTATGAGGGTGGCGCCAATGTGCAATTGGAATTCGACGCGGGTGTAGACACCGAGCAGGCACTGCAGGATGTTCGTGAAAAAGTCGATAAAGCCAAAGCGAAGCTGCCCGGTGATACCGAAGAGCCAACCGTTAACGAAGTCAAAATGTCCCGCTTCGATCCTATGCTGGTATTGAATCTCGCTGGCAATATTCCCGAACGTACTCTCACCACGATAGCGAAAGACCTGAAGGAAAAAATCGAAGGGCTGAGCGGTGTTCTGGAAGTTAATCTAATAGGCACTCGCGAAGAGTTGATGGAAGTTGTTGTCGATCCTCTTGCAATGGAGAGTTACGGTCTCGATCAGGCGCAAATTATTCAGTTTGTCAGCCTCAACAATCGTCTTGTCGCAGCAGGCGCGCTGCATTCCAGTGAGGGTCGGTTCCCGGTCAAAGTGCCCGGAGTTTTCGAAAGTGCCGCCGATGTGCTGGATCTGCCGATCAAAGCGGTCGGTGAACGCATCGTTCACTTTAAAGACATCGCTGAAGTTCGGCGCACGTACAAAGATGCCGAAAGCGTTGCCCGGCTCAACGGCAAGCCGGCAATCGCAATCGAAGTTGTGCAGCGCGCCGGCGCCAACATAATTGACACTATTGATACGGTCAAAGCCTTGATCGCCGAGGAACGAAGCTACTGGCCGGCTGATATGGAAATCGTCGCATCCAGAGACAAGTCGAAGGATGTCAGTGACATGTTGTCGGAACTACAGAACAGTGTTCTTTCGGCCGTGCTGCTGGTTTTCATCGTGATTATCGGCATTCTTGGCATACGATCCGCGCTGCTGGTTGGCGTTGCCATACCGGGCAGCTTCCTCATGGGCATACTGATCATTGGTTATTTCGGGGTAACCATCAACATGATGGTTTTGTTTGCCTTGATCATGGCCGTCGGCATGCTTGTTGACGGCGCGATCGTGGTTACCGAAATGGCGGACCGCCGCATGGCTGAAGGTGAGTCGCCTTACAATGCGTACTCGCGGGCCGCAATCCGCATGTCCTGGCCGATTATCGCGTCAACGTGTACAACCCTTGCCGCCTTCGTCCCGCTGGCATTCTGGCCGGGAACGACCGGCGAATTTATGAAATACCTCCCGATCACTTTGATCGCAGTATTGTCCGCATCACTGATAATGGCGCTGCTATTTGTGCCAACACTGGGTTCAATTTTCGGCAAGACGGGCGCGAACACTGAGGAAGCCAGACGTAATCTGGCGGCAGCGGAAACCGGTGACCTCGATTCGGTGTCGGGATATACCGGAAGCTACATCCGCTTTCTGCGTAAGTCACTGCAACATCCGTGGCGAGGTGTTGGGGGTGTTTCGTTGCTCCTGATGTTGATTTATACGGCTTTCATTTTGTTCGGCAAGGGTGTTGAGTACTTTCCGGATGTTGAACAGCCGTTCGGTATGATCGACATTCGAGCCCGCGGAGATCTCTCTACTGCAGAAAGAGACGCACTTGTGCAGCAGGTGGAAGAGCGTGTCCTGGGCATGCCTGAAATCGAATTTCTGTACGCGAAAACCGGAAGTAACGATCGGGGCGCGGAGGACCAGATAGGCACGCTAACCTTGAACTATATCGAATGGGACAAACGTCGTAAGGCCGACGAAATACTTGAGGAAGTTCGCTCAAGAACCAACGATCTGGTCGGCATTCAAATCGAACCCCGAAAGCCCGATGCTGGCCCACCTATCGGCAAACCGATACGAATAGAGTTTTCTTCGCGATTCCCGGATGTGTTGGAAAGCTCAGTTGCAGAGGTGCGCAGCCTGATGGAAACCAGACCCGGCATCATCAATATTGAGGACAGTCGACCCCTTCCTGGAATCGAGTGGCAAATCAAGGTTGACCGCGCTGAGGCGGCTCGATTTGGTGCAGATGTTGCGCTGGTCGGTGCGATGGTGCAGCTTGTCACGAACGGCATCAAGATTGGCGAATACCGGCCCGACGACAGTGATGACGAAATTGACATTCGAGTGCGCTATCCGGAAAGCAGTCGCAGCCTCGCGCAAATTGACGAGCTGAGGATTCCAACGAAAAACGGTCTTGTACCGATAAGTACTTTCGTGAAACGGGTGCCAGCACAAAAGGTTAGCAATATTCGCCGCATCGACATGCGCCGAACGATGTCTATCGACGCGGACGTAGCTGCCAATTACCTCGTTAACGATCTTGTCACCGATCTTAGGAAAGAACTGCCTCGTCTTGAGATTGACCCACGCGTCAGTATGACTTTTGGCGGCAGCACCCAGGATCAGGAAGAGGACCAGGCGTTCCTCGCACGCGCGATGCTGATGGCACTGGCGATTATGGCGATCATATTGGTAACCCAGTTCAACAGTATTTATCAGGCTGGCCTGATACTCACTGCCGTCCTTTTCTCAACCGGCGGCGTACTGCTTGGGCACCTGATCATGGGTAAGCCTTTCGGCGTCATCATGAGCAGTGTCGGCGTCATCACACTCGCCGGTATTGTCGTCAATAACAACATTGTCCTGATCGACACTTACAATGTCCTTCGCAGTCGCGGCGAACTCGCCTTTGAGGCGATCCTTCGCACCTGCGCGATTCGCTTACGGCCAGTGATGCTAACGACCGTCACGACCATTGTTGGCCTGATGCCGATGGTAATGGGAGTGAACATCAATCTGATTGATCGTGGTGTATCCATTGGCGCACCCAGTTCCCAATGGTGGACTCAGCTGGCTTCATCGGTCGCTGGCGGACTTGCGTTCGCAACGATACTGACGTTGTGGCTGACGCCCAGTCTGTTGATGATTCAGGCTAACGTCAGCAAACGGCTAGCCAGTCGTCGCGAGCTGGGGTCCGTAGAGCCTGCACGCGTTAATTAGTCGTCGGGAAATCGCCCGATATTCCTCGAAGCGATGCAATCCAAAATCGCGTTCCATGCATCTAATAGTTAAGTGACCAGCTTGGTTGCTGGAAGTAAAGTACTAACTCGTTGTTTTTATTGTAAATCCGTCTCCGGGTAGGAATTGTGAAGTTGGATGTTGCGTTATAGCGAGCTGGTGTTATACTTCACTACAACACTAACTAGGTAAGACACAAAGAAATGAAAACTCTGAACCCGATTCCTGCCGCCCTTTGCACCGTTGCCCTGCTGGGCTCTGCCCTGATTTCCGGCTGCGGCGTTGGCGAAGCCAGTGTCGCTGATGCCGATACGCTTCTCGCTGCGACACCGGTACCCGTTGAAATCGCCAGGCCATTTCGCGTGGATATCAACGCGACTTATGTGGCGAGCGCTTCCATAACGTCAGATCATGACGCGCCTGTCATAACACGTGTCTCAGGAGAAGTTGTCGAGCTGGCAGTGGAAGAAGGCGATCGCGTCGAAGCTGGTCAAATACTCGCGCGTCTGGACGGCGAACGCCTGCGCCTCGAGATGCTTGCTGCCAAAGCAAATCTTGACCGCGCTCAAAAAGAATTCAAGCGCAACACGGACTTGCATGAACGTGGCCTGGTTAGCTCTTCACTTTACGAAGGATCGAAGTTCGATCTCGCGTCTCTGCAAGCCACATACGATCTTACGCGTCTGAACTACGATTACTCCAATATTCGCGCACCTATCGGCGGTGTGGTGTCTACCCGCGAGATCAAAGCGGGTCAAAATCTCGCCGCCGGCCAGGTCACGTTTCGCATCACGGAAACAGCGGAATTGATGGCTTATCTGCAAATTCCGCAAGCGGACCTTGCAAAATTCACTGCCGGTAATTCCGCGATGCTGAGTGTCGCCTCGATGCCGAACGCGGAATTCGCAGCAACTATTGTTCGTATTAGCCCAACTATCGATGTTCGCAACGGTACCTTCCGTGCAACAGCGATTATCGACAACACGGACGGCAACCTTGCTCCTGGCATGTTCGGTAAGTTCACGGTCGCTTATGAGAAGCACGCGAATGCACTGGTCATTCCCACCACCGCCCTGCTCGACGAAGACGACGAGTCAACCGTCTACGTAGTTCAGAACGACGAAGTCGTTCGACGCATTGTTGAGACGGGGTTCGAAGAGAACGGGCGCGTGGAAATCCTGAACGGGCTGCAGGACGATGATGAAATTGTCGTCGTCGGACACTCAAGCCTTCGTGACGGCAGCAAAGTGCTCGCCAGCGTATTCGAATTGGACCGATTCGCGGGCTAATTCAGTTCGGGCTGATTTAATTCCTGCCTTGGTCCTGAGAAGAATCGACCGCTGGGGCAGGAGCATAAGGGGACTCCAAATGAAGCTATTTCGCGTCGGCTTGACCGCAGTCGCGTGCATCTTGCTGCTCGGCGCTTGCCAACAGGGTACCGAAGGCGAGGAAGAGAAAACCGCCGAGGATGAGACTCCTCCCATACCCGTCGAAACAACAGCTCCTGTTCGTGGCGATATTTATGCGACCTACACTGGCACCGCTCCGATAGAGGCATTGGCAGAAGCAGACGTTATTGCCAAGGTAGATGGAGAAGTCCGTGAGCTGCACGTCGAAGAAGGCGACATGGTTCGCAAGGACCAGATCCTCGCAACGCTTGACGGGGACCGCCTGCGTCTCGAGCTAAGTGAGTCGCAAGCACGGCTCCGGAAAATGCAACGAGACTTTCAGCGCAACAGGGAATTGCAGGACAAGGGGCTTATTAGCGAGGGCGACTTCGAAAAGATTCAATACGATCTCGAAGCGCTTGAAGCGTCCTACAATCTCGCCAAACTCGAGCTCGATTACACACAGATTCGTGCACCGATTGCCGGAGTGGTTTCAGAGCGTTATTTGAAGTTAGGCAATACGATCAAGACCGGCGAGCCGGTCTTTCGGGTCACCAGTTTTGATCCTTTGGTCGCCTATATGTTTGTTCCCGAACGCGAGTTTCGCCAGATCGCTCCGGGGCAGCCCGTTTACATCCAAATCGACGCTATCTCAGGACCACCTGTCGTTGCGACGGTCACTCGCATCAGCCCCATCGTGGACCCTGAAACCGGTACCTTCAAAATTACGATCGAATTGCGTGGCGCTGAACACAACATCAAGCCGGGAATGTTTGGCCGCATGAGTATTGTGTACGACAAACATGAGAACGTTCTGCAGGTACCGCGCAGCGCGATAATCGAGAACGCAAGCGATACCTTTGTGTTTGTTGTGGAGAACGAAGTCGGCATTCGAAAGTCAATCAAGACCGGCTTCAGCAGCAACGGCATGGTTGAAATTACTTCCGGCCTGACTGACGGTGAGAATGTTATTACGGTTGGCCATGTAGGCCTGAAAAACGAGGCGAAAGTAGTCGTCATTAATGCGCCGGCCGAGGTCGTCGAATAATGCGGCGCCTGATTGAAATCGCAACCGAGCGGCGAGTCACAATCATCATGATGATGACCGCCATCGTGTTGTTCGGCATGGTGTCGTTGTCTCGCCTTAACCTGAATTTATTACCCGATATCTCCTACCCCACGCTAACGGTTCGCGCGGAGTTGACGGGTGCCGCACCGGTCGAAATAGAAAACCTTCTAACCAAGCCTATCGAGGAGGCGGTTGGCGTTGTCAGAAACGTCCGGCTTGTACGCTCGGTTTCGCGCTCAGGCCAGGCGGATGTAACAATCGAATTTCTCTGGGGCACCGATATGGATCTGGCCGGTATCGACGTCAGGGAGAAACTCGACGTCCTGTTCCTGCCGCTGGAGGCCAGTCGACCCCTGTTATTGCGGTTCGACCCCTCATCCGAACCCATCGTCCGGCTTGGTCTTCTGTACAAAAACGATGCTGTATCAGGTTCCTCAGAAGCGCAACTGAAAGCCCTGCGTCGCCTCGCAGAAGATCGCGTCAAAGCTGAGCTTGAAGCCGAGGAAGGTACCGCCGCGGTAAAGGTAAGCGGTGGCCTCGAAGACGAAATTCAGATTCGGGTGGACCAGCAGAAGCTCTCGCAGCTCGGTATCAGCATCGGGCAAATTGCAGAGCGCATACGCGCTGAAAATGTCAACCTCTCCGGCGGTCGCCTGGAGGAAGGTAACCAGCGATTCCTCGTCAGAACCTTGAATGAATTTCAGAACATCGACGAATTCCGCGATGCGATTATCGCCTACGTCGCTGACCAGCCTGTCTATTTGCGAGATGTCGCAACGGTTGAACAGGGATATAAAGATCGTGAAGCAATAACTCGCGTCAAGGGTCAGGAATCGGTCGAACTGGCGATCTACAAAGAAGGCGATGCAAATACGGTGCAGGTAGCCAAACGAATTGAAGGTCGCCTGAATGCCTAGCGTAAAACGCTGCCTGATGAAATTGAGCTCGTTACCATTTATGACCAGTCAACCTTCATTTCGTCGGCTGTCTCGGACGTCCGACTCGCGGCGATTCTGGGTGGCCTGATTGCGATTTTCGTGCTTTATGGTTTCCTGCAGGATGCGCGCGCTACTGCGATAGTCGGAGCCGCGATTCCCGTCTCGGTAATAGGCACATTTTTGCTCATGTACACGAACGGCATATCGCTGAATATTATGTCGCTCGGCGGTATCGCGCTGGCTGTCGGAATGCTGGTCGATAATTCCATCGTTGTGCTTGAGAATATCGTGCGCAAAAGGGAACAGGGCGACGGCATCGTTGAAGCCGCTCAAAACGGTACTACTGAAGTGGGCGGGGCGGTTGTAGCCTCTACACTCACGACTATCGCCGTGTTTTTCCCGATGGTATTTATCAGCGGTATTGCTGGCCAACTATTTAAAGACCAGGCGCTGACTGTCACGTTTGCGCTGATCTTTTCCCTCATAGTTGCACTCACGGTGATACCGATGCTCGCTTCGATCGGGGCACAAAGCCGATATGACGACGGCGGCGATTCACAGCCCGCTAACTGGTTTACGCGTGCGGTTGCCTTTGTCGTGAGATTGTTTGGGTTCGTGTTCTTCGCTATTCGCAAAGTGTTCTGGGTACTGTTGTGGCCTCCTACCTGGGTATTTCAGCGCTTCTATGCTTCGATGGCAGCCGTCTATCCAGGCGCGTTGCGTTGGTCCCTGCAGCACCGCGCGACGGTCATCCTGGTTTCCCTGTTGCTTTTCGTCTCGACGATGGCTTTGGTACCGCGCCTCGGGTCCGAGCTAATTCCACAGTTTTCGCAGGGCGAATTCACGGCCAACCTGAGACTACCGCCGGGGATGCCGTTAGCTGAGACAGACAAGGCCATACAGGTTGCCCAGCGAGCCGCCGCCAGGATCGATGCTGTAGCGCTCAACTACTCGGTTGCCGGAACTGGTAACAGACTGGACGCGAATCCAGTCGATGCTGGCGACAACACCGGGACACTGAGTGTTACGCTGCAAGAGGGCTCGAGCCGCGAGGCAGAGAATCGCACGATGGCGGCGATGCGCGCCGAGCTGGCGACACTCCCCGGCGTTCAATACGAGTTCACCCGACCGTCCCTGGTGTCGTTCGCCAGCCCGCTGCAAATCGAGATATCCGGCTACGACCTTGCCGGTCTGGCCAGTGTCAGCCAATCCATCGTTCAGGCGATGTCTGCTTCTGATCGATTCACGGACATAAAGACGTCGGTAGAAAGCGGCAATCCGGAAATCCAGATCGTCTTTGATCAGGAACGGGCGGCAAAACTCGGACTCACCGTACGCGAGATTGCGGATAGTGTCGTCGCCAATGTGCGCGGCGAACTGGCAACCCGATATAGCTGGCGCGACAAGAAAATTGATGTGCTCGTGCGCAGTGTTGATACACGAAAATCAAGTATTGATGAGATTCGTCGCCTGATTGTTAACCCGCTGTCGCCGCGCCCCGTTACTCTTGATGCAGTCGCCGACGTAACCATCTCGCAAGGACCCGCGGAGATTCGGCGCGTCGCTCAGGATCGTGTCGCGATAATCTCGGCGAATCTCGCCTACGGTGATCTTGGCGCAGCTGCCCTGGAGGCCGGTGACATCGTCAGTAGAATACCTCTTCCGGCCGGCATCAGCGCCATCGTCTCCGGGCAGAGCGAGGAAATGCAGAACTCGTTCAAGTCTATGCAATTTGCGCTGGCACTCGCGGTGTTTCTTGTTTACCTCGTCATGGCATCACAGTTCGAGTCTTTGATTCACCCTTTCGTGATCCTCTTTACGATTCCACTCGCTTTGGTTGGCGCGGTACTTGCGCTGTTT
This sequence comes from Woeseiaceae bacterium, assembly GCA_022866645.1. GTDB lineage: Bacteria > Pseudomonadota > Gammaproteobacteria > Steroidobacterales > Woeseiaceae > UBA1847. The sequence goes on from JALHUQ010000186.1 coordinate 21,198, forward strand.
ATCACCGGTACAACGGTCAATATTGTCGCGTTTATCGGCATCATCATGCTTGCGGGCATCGTTGTGAACAACGCGATCGTACTGGTTGATTTGATCAACCAGTTGCGCGACCAGGGCAAAGAGCGCATTGAGGCTATCCTTGAAGCCGGCAAGGCCCGTCTGAGGCCTATCCTGATGACGTCGCTGACAACAACTCTTGGTCTGTTGCCAATGGCAATGGGATTCGGAGAGGGTTCTGAAGTTCGCACGCCGATGGCAATCACCGTTATTGGCGGCCTTACCGTTTCGACCTTTTTGACACTGGTTGTGATTCCGGTCGTCTACTCTGTGATGGACAGAAAGTGAAGCACACCGAAGTTGCGTTACGCCGCCCGGTGACGACTGTCGTCGTATTCGTAGCATTGTCGTTGATCGGGCTGCTTGCATCCAGACTGTTGCCTCTCGAGAAGTTCCCGGACATAGAATTCCCAGGTATTTTTGTGCAAATTCCGTATGCGGGATCTACACCCGAGGAAGTTGAACGACTGATCACTCGTCCGGTTGAAGAGGCATTGGCAACACTCTCCGGCGTCGAAACCATGTCATCGACGTCGGATGAAAATCAGGCGCAGATTTTTCTCCAGTTTGGTTGGGATCAGAGCATGGGCGCCAAGGGTATAGAGGCGCGAGCGAAGGTGGACGGTATCCGCCATTTGCTACCCGACGATGTGCGGCGGGTTCTGGTCTTCACTGGATCACTTGGCGACCAGCCTGTTCTGCAGCTCAGAATTTCGTCTGACAAAGACTTGTCGAATAGTTATGAAATGCTCGATCGATTGATGACGCGCCGCCTCGAGCGAATTGAAGGCGTGTCTCGCGTTCAATTGCAGGGCGTCGACGCGCGCGAAATCCGAATTCTTTTGAAGCCTGATCAGCTTGCTGCTCACGGTGTCGACATCGCAGCTGTTCGCGACTTGCTATTGGGAAGCAATTTCGCTGTCAGCGCCGGCAAAATTACAGCGGGGGATCAACGCTTCAATGTCCGGCCGAGTGGCGAGTTCAAGTCGATCGACGAAATAGCCGAGTTGACTATCAATGCCAGCGGCCTGCGCTTGAGTGACATCGCCGATATCGAAATGCAAACACCGGAACGGAACTACGGCAGGCACCTGGATAGGCAGTATGCGATCGGTGTGGCCATTAGCAGGGCGACCGGCGCAAACATGGTTGACGTAACCGACCGAGTCATTGCGGAAGTCGAGAAAATTGGAAGATTGCCGGAAATGAGTGGCATCAAAATATTCTCGCTGGATAATCAGGGCGAAGCTGTCCGGGAATCACTTGGCGATTTGTTGAGCGCTGGGGCTCTTGGCGGCCTGCTCGCAATTTTCGTTTTGTATTTGTTTCTGCGCCAGGTAACGACGACACTAATCGTCACGGCGTCAGTTCCTTTCTCGCTGATGATCACTCTGGGCGCGATGTATTTCGCGGGCTTGACCTTGAATATTCTGTCGATGATGGGCCTTATGCTCGCAGTCGGAATGTTGGTCGACAATGCTGTTGTCGTCACCGAAAGCATTTTTCGTCACCGTACCGAAAACCCGGACAAGCCAATTGATGCGACTATAAGTGGCGTCAAAGAAGTCGGACTAGCCGTCATTGCCGGTACGGCAACAACCATTATTGTGTTCGCACCCATGATTGTCGGCACAAAGACTGATATGTCGATCTTTCTCTCACACGTTGCCATTACGATCATCGTCGCGCTGACCGCATCTTTGTTTATCGCTCAGACATTGGTGCCAATGCTGGCATCGCGAATCGCTGTCCCGCCACAACCAAAGGCCGGAGCCTGGATATCACGTCTCACCGCACGCTATGCAGCGAGTCTCCAGTGGATACTCGGGCACCACTGGTGGACGGCGTTGGGCATAGGTCTCGTTTGCGTTATCGGCGTGCTGCCTATTGCCCTCGACCTCGTCAAATTCGACATGTTCCCACAGGATGTCGGGCGACGCTTGTACATGCCCTACCACATCGAGGGGCAATATAGTCTTGAGCAGCTCGAGCAGTCCGTTGACAAGATTGAAGAGTATTTGTACTCCCACCAGGAGGAATTCAATATTCGCTCGGTTTACAGCTACTACGACCCGGAACACGTCGAGTCAACGCTGTTGCTCACCAGCGAAGACGACGCGACGCATTCAACCAAGGAGATCATCGCTCTCATCGAAGCGGATTTGCCGCAGATCGCTATTGGTAAGCCGAGTTTTTCGTTTGATCAGCAAGGCGGTGGAGACGGATTTGCCGTACAAATAAGCGGCGATTCCACAGAGATTCTCAATGACCTGGCGATCGACATCGCACGGTCACTGGAAACCGTCGAGGGTTTGAAGGACGTCATCAGCGATGGCGATTCCGGCAACAAAGAAATCCGAGTCAACATCGATCGCGTTAGGGCTGCGAATGTCGGATTGTCGGCTCAGGCGATCGCGCAGTCCGTCAGCATTGCAATGCGCGGCGAGAACTTGCGTGAATTTCGCGACCGGAGTGGCGAGATCGCCATTCGCCTGGCGTTCCGCGAGAATGACAAGCAAAGTATCGAGCAACTAGCCGATCTGCCGCTATACACGCCAGAAGGTCGCCGCATTACCCTCGGCACGGTTGCCTCGCTCCACGTGGGGCGATCACCGGATAGCATCCGACGCACCGATCGCCAGACCGCCGTTATTCTATCGGCGAATCTGGAGGATGACGTTAGCATCGACGATGTACGGCCACGAGTGAAAAGTCTGATGGATCAGATGCAGCTGCCGCCGGGATACAGCTGGAAAGAAGGCCGTGGTTTCGAGCGACAGGATGATACAGCGGACATGATGGCCACCAATATCATTTTGGGCATTGCCTGCATATTTCTTGTTATGGCAGCCCTATTCGAGTCATTGATATTGCCATTCTCAATTATTCTTGGCTCCATCGTATTTTCCATCTTCGGCGTATTCTTGCTTTTCGCCGCGACCGGTACGACCTTTTCCTTTATGGCCATGATCGGCATCATGATTCTGATCGGCGTTGTGGTGAACAACGGCATTGTGCTGGTTGATCACGTCAACAACCTGCGTCAGGAAGGCGTATCGCGCGATGATGCGATCGTGACTGCTGGCCGTGATCGCCTGCGGCCCATATTGATGACCGTGGCGACGACCATCGTCGGTCTATTGCCGCTCGCGATTGGAACGACCCAGGTCGGCGGCGATGGGCCGCCGTATTACCCAATGGCCAGAGCAATCATCGGCGGGCTGGCCTTCTCGACAGTGGTGTCCTTGCTGGTGGTCCCGGCACTCTACGTCTATTTCGACAGCCTCGCCGCGTGGGGGAGGAAGGTCATGCGCACCGCCCGTCAGGGCCGTGCGCATGCGCTTGAAACCTAGCGGTCTGTAGCCCATTTTCGGCTCAGACCCGCAACGCCAAGCAGTGCGAACAGCCCCAACAGGCTCAAAGATCCACCGCCACCATTATCGATGACTACTACTGTGGTTTGGGGCGTGTCC